>JAHFBW010000108.1 GCA_023249845.1 Candidatus Eiseniibacteriota bacterium | reverse complement strand
TCGACGCGGCTGCCTCGGAGGCGCTGTCCACGCCCAGCCGCGCACGGCGCGCGATCACCGAGCTGGGCCCGTGGCTCGCGGAGGTGCTCGAGGCGGGCGTCGTGGCCGAGAAACGCGGCGGGTTCATCCTTGGCTACCGCAACGTGAGCCTGCGCGAAGCCGACGTCGAAGCCACCGCGCCGGCGACGCGTTTCCTCGAGCGGCGCGAGGCGCTCGAGCGGATCCAGACCCACGCCCACGACGCGTTCGGCGTGGACACCCGTGGCATGACGCTGGTGGCAGCGCTCGCGAGCCCGTTCGTGGTGCCGACGGTGACTTACGACCGCAACGAGTCCGAGTGGCGGCGTTCGAACGCGAAAAGCACGGTGCCCGACGTGATCGGCATGGTGAAGAAGGACGAGTTGATCGTGGACGCGAACGAACGCGTCTCACGCGAGGCCATGCTCAAGCTCCGAAGCCTCCGGAATCTCGAGGCGGCGCGGCTGTCGCAGACGGAGCACCTGTATCCGCCGCTCGCGCGCATGCTGCTCATGCTGCTGTTCATCGCCGCATTCGCCACCTACCTTCGCATCGAGCTGCCCGGGGTGTTCGGCGACAACGGCATGATGGCCATGTTCACCGTCCTGGCGCTCGCCGTCCTGGGTTGCGTCGTCGCGATCGTGAACGTGGCCGGGCTGTCGGAGTTTGCCGTGCCCTTGGCTCTCGCCCCGCTCGTCGTGGCCTCGCTCATGGAGAAGCGGCCGGCGCTCGTGTTCACGCTCATGCTGTCGGTGCTCGTGATGGCGGTGGCCGAGCTGCGCGCGCCGTTCGTGGCGGTGGCGATGATGGGCGGCGTGACCGCGGTGTACTCCGTGCAGCGGCTGCGCCACCGCTGGCACTTCGTGCGAGCGTTCTTCGCCATCTCGCTCGCGAACCTGGCCGCGATCCTGGCCTGGGACCTGGCGCGCAACACGCCCGCGAAGGGCATGTTGAACGACGGCCTGTGGGGGCTCCTGTCCGCGCTGTTCGCCACCGCGGTCGCGTTCGGGCTGCTGCCGCTCGTCGAGCAGGTGTTCAGGCTGACGAGCGACATCACGTTGCTTGAGCTCTCCGACCTCAATCGACCGCTCCTCCGGCGCATGCAGCTCGAGGCGCCGGGCACCTACCACCACAGCATGGTCGTGGGCTCGCTGGCCGAGGCCGCGGCCGAGGCGATCCACGCAAACTCGCTGCTTGCGCGCGTGCAGGCCTACCACCACGACATCGGCAAGCTCGCGAAACCCGAGTACTACGCAGAGAACGAGCCGGCCGCCTCGCGTTCGCGGCACGAGAAGCTCACACCGTCCATGAGCGCGCTCGTGGTGAAGTCGCACATCTCCGAAGGCCTCGAGATGGCGAAGAAGGAGCGGCTGCCACGCGCCGTACGCGGCGCCGTCCCCGAACATCACGGCACCATGGTGATGGCGTTTTTCTTCCACAAGGCGCTCGAGCTCGATCCCACGGCGCGTCGCGAGGACTACAGCTACCCCGGGCCGCGGCCGCGCTCGAAGGAGACCGCGATCCTCATGCTGGCGGATGGCGTGGAGGGTGCCTCGCGGGCGCTCGCCGAGCCCACCCCGAGCCGCATCCGGGGCCTGGTCCAGCGCATCGTCGAGGAGCGCGTGCGCGACGGTCAGCTGGACGACTGCAACCTCACGATCCAGGAGCTGGCGAAGATCCGGGAGTCGTTCATCCCGGTGCTCACCGCGATCTTCCACGTGCGCGCGCCCTACCCTGCGGCGCCCAAGCCGGCCGGCAAACGAGAAATAGACGCGCGGCGAGATAGTTGAAGCAGCGGGCCCGGTGCGGGGGTAATCTCCGCTACCGGAGGGTCCGCCCATGACAACTGTGCCTGGCTTCGCCCGCACCGCGTCCGCCGCCGCCCTGCTGCTCGCCCTTCTCCCGCCCGCCGGGGCCAACGCCGCTCCTGGGATCAACCTCATGTGGAATCGCTGCTTCGGCGAAGGGTCCGGTGTCCAGAACCTCTCGTTCGCGTGCAATACGAACGTCGGATCTCGCGCGATAGTGGGCTCGTTCGCGCTCACGAGACCGATGCCGCAGGTGATCGGCACGGAGATCATCCTTCAGCTTGCTTCGGAGAGCCCGACGCTGCCGGAGTGGTGGAAATTCCATAACGCGGGCTACTGTCGGCTCAGCTCGCTATCCGTGAACTTCGTCCAGAACCCGCTGGATGTCGTGTGTGTGGATTGGGCGCAGGGATTCTCCGTGGGCGGACTCGGCGCCTACTGCACGGTCGACTTCAGCTGCTTCCAGGTCCAGGCCGCGAACGTCGCGCTGATCAAGGCCATCGACGCGGTGGCGCAGGAGAACGCCATGGACCTCTCGAGTGGCGTCGAGTATTTCGACTTCAATCTCCTCATCAACAATGTGAAAACGGTGGGCACCGGAAGCTGCGCCGGCTGTTCGACGCCGGTGTGCATCGTGCTCAACTCCATTCGTGTCGTGGACAAGGGCGACGTGAGCGCCCGGCAGATCACAACGCCCTCGGCACCCGGCAGTAACTTCGTGACGTGGCAGGGCGGCGGCGTGCCCGTCGTGGGGGGCGTCAGTGGCTGCCCCGCGGCCACACCTGTGAAGCGGTCAACTTGGGGAAGCGTGAAGTCGCTCTATCGGTGAACAGGAGGAGCCGCACCATGAGGAGTCCGTATCGCTTCACGCTGGCCGCGCTCGTCGCGGCGACCCTGCTCTTCCCGGGCGGCGCATCAGCCGCTCCAGGCATCAACCTGGCCTGGAACCACTGCCTGGGAGAGGGCACCGGGGTTCAGAACGCGGCGTTCGCGTGCGACACGAACACCGGCTCGCACACATTGGTGGGTTCGTTCCGGCTCGGCTCGGACATGGCCATCGTCATCGGCGACGAGGTGGTGATCCAGCTCGCCTCGGCGAGCCCGGTGCTCCCTAGCTGGTGGCAGTACTACACCACCGGCTCCTGCCGCCTCGCGTCGTTGAGCGCGAGCTTTGTCCAGAACCCGCTGGATGTCGTGTGCGTGGACTGGTCCCAGGGGCAGGCGGTCGGCGGCCTGTTCTACTGCACGTCGAACCTGATCTGCGCGGACTACCCTCCCAGCCCGAACAGCGCCCGCCTCAAGGTCATCTCCGCGGTGCCGCAACAAGCGGCCCAGCAGCTCCAGGGCGGCGTTGAGTACTTCTCGTTCAACGTCACGATCGACCACGCCAAGACCGTTGGCACCGGAGCCTGTGAGGGCTGCTCGATCCCCGTCTGCCTCGTGCTCAACTCGATCGAGGTGGTGGATCGCACCAACCACTCGCGCAAGCTGACCACGCCGACCGCGCCGGGGAGCAACTTCGTGACCTGGCAGGGAGGCGGCGTGCCGATCGTGGGCGGCGCCAGCGGCTGTCCCGCGGCGACCGCGGCGCACCGCTCGACGTGGGGCGACGTCAAGACGCTCTATCGGTGAAATGGAGTGACCGGAGACCGGTCACTCCATTGGGTCTGAGCAAGGCCGCGAAAGAGAACAAGACGACCACCCCCGCCCGGCGGAGGTGGTCGTTCTCGTGATCTCGCAGCTCAGGCGTTCGCGAGTTTGGGCGTGTCGTCCGCCAGTGGGATGCGCATCGCCACGAGGAAGCTCGGGATCGTGGCGGCGAGGACCCAGAGGAAGAACTTCTGGTAGCCCACCGTGTCCTGGAGCCAGCCACTCCACATGCCGGGCAGCATCATGCCCATGGCCATGAAGCCGGTGCAGATGGCGTAGTGCGCGGTCTGGTGGGGTCCGCGCGCGATCTGGATCATGTAGAGCAGGTACGCCGTGAAGCCGAAGCCATAACCGAACTGTTCGATCGCGATGCAGGCCTGGATGATCCACACGTTCGTGGGCTGTGTGTACGCCATGTAGATGAACACCGCGTCCGGCAGATGGATGGCGAACATCATCGGCCACAGCCAGCGGCGGAGTCCGTGCCTGGACGCCACGAATCCGCCCAAGACGCCGCCCACGGTGAGCGCCAGGATGCCGAACGTGCCGTAGACGATGCCGACCTGCGCGGTGGTGAGTCCGAGCCCGCCGACTTCCCGCTTGTCGAGCAGGAACGGTGACACCATCTTCACGAGCTGGGCCTCGCCTAGCCGGTAGAGCAGCAGGAACCCGAGCACCGCAAGGATGCCCGGCCGGCGGAAGAACGAACCGAACGTCGCGACGAACTCGCGCACGAACTCCGGGATACGATGCGCCTGCCCGGGTCGGTCGGTGTCCGGCTTGGGCAGCGACCAGGAGTGCCACAAGCCGAACAGCAGGAACAGACCGGCCACTCCGGCCATGCACCAGCCCCAGGCGTGATGCACGTCCCCGGTGCGTTCTTGAAGTGTGCCAGCCACGAACACGATCAGGCCCTGGCCGAAGATGGTGGCGGCCCGGTAGAACATCGTGCGCACCCCCACGAAGAACGCCTGCTGCTCCTGCGTCGTCGCGAGCAGGTAGAAGCCGTCGGCCGCGATGTCGTGGGTGGCGGAGCTGAATGCCATGAGCCAGAAGATGGCGAGCGTCCACTGGAACGCGTGCGGCAGCGGCGCGGTGAGCGCCACGCCGGCGAGGCCGGCGCCGATCAGGAGCTGCATGACCCAGATCCAGCGCCGCCGCGTCCCGAGCAGGTCCACGACCGGCGACCAGAACGGCTTGATCACCCACGGCAGGTAGAGCCAGCTCGTGTAGAGCGCGATGTCGGTGTTCGAGACGCCGAAGCCCTTGTACATGATGACCGAGACGGTCATCACGACCACGTAGGGCAGCCCCTCGGCCAGATAGAGCGAGGGGATCCACACCCACGGCGTGCGCGACCGGGTGGGAGCTTCGGGCATCGAATCGGGTTCGTTCATCTGGCGGGCTGCGAGCATCGGTCCACACCTCCGTGTGTGGGGCGTCGGGGACGGCCCGGACGTTTCCGTGTAGCACGCGATCCCCGAGCGCCGCAACCTGTGGCGGACGAGAGCGTGACGTCGCCGGGCCGGCGCGCCCCACGCCCGGGTCATCGGCCGTTCGGTGGGCCGGCGAGAGCACGAGGTAAGGTTGCGGTTCGCGCGGGCCCCCTGCCAGAATCCGCGCATGCCCGTCTCTGTCACTACCCCTCGCGGCTTCGCCCGGTTGGCACCCGCCCTGCGCGCGCTGCTGATGCGGGTGCTGAAAGGGGAGGGCCGGCGACTTGGCGAAGTGGCGATCGTGCTGTCGGACGACGAACTCCTGCGCCAGATCAATCGCGACTGGCGCTCGATCGATCGCGCCACGGACGTCATCAGCTTCGCCTACGACGAACGCGAGCCCGAAGCCCTGACGCGGCCGGTCCGCGGCGACTTGTTCATCTCGCTGGACCGTGTGAACGAACAGGCGAAGCGCTTCCGCGTCACACGCGGCACCGAACTGGCGCGGCTCGTCGTGCACGGCGCGCTGCACCTCTGCGGCCACGACCACGTGCGGGTCGCCGAACGGAAACGCATGCGCGAGCGCGAGGAGTCAACGCTCCGGCGCTCGCGAACGGACGCGCGCACGCTCGACCGGCTGATGGGCGACGCACGGACGAACGGAAGGGTGCGATGAGCCCGAGGCGCGCGCTCGCCTGCGCCGCCGCGGCCGCGCTGCTCACGGGTGCGATCGAGAACGCGCGGGCTGCCTGCCCGCCGCCGGACGCCCTGCTCGAGGTGGTGCGCGCCTCGACCCGCGTGCAACTGGAACAGCTCGGCTCGGACGACACGCGCATCGAGACGCCGTTCGCCCACGTTCCGGGCCGCACGCTCGGCTACGAGGTGCAGGGGCTCTTCCGCGTCACCGGCGCGGTCGCGAACGCGCTTCGCGACGCGCTCGGCCGGCGTGATTCGTATGCGTGCGTTCCCGATGCTCCCGCGGCCAGATTCGAGACACCGGACGGCCTGCCGATCGGGCTCCTGTTCGCGGGCAACCGGGGCGCCGTGGCGGTCGTGCTTCACTTGCCCGAGGGCGCCGTGGAACTGCAGCTCGAGGGCAGCGCGCACACGACCGCGCCGATGTCCAAGGCGGGGCAGCGACGCTGGGAGCTTGCGCTGGCACTCCTTTCGCGCGAGACGCGCACGAGCCCGTCCGAGTTCTACGAGCAGATGCTGCCACCGGGCCGCGCGCCCGCGGCGCCAGCACCTGCCGCGGACACGGCCTCCGCGCCGCGTGACGAACCGCGACCCCCGCGCTAAGGTGCGCGTCCCATGACGCCGCCGGCCAAGTCCGAGAAGACAGCGAAATCCACCCGGCCGGCCTCGGACGGCTCGCATACGTTTCTCGGCCGGATCCGCATGTGGTTCCTCACGGGACTGCTCGTCATCGCGCCCTCGGCGGTGACCATCTGGGTGCTGTTTCGCCTGCTTAACTGGGTGGACAACCTGCTCGGGCAGTTCCTGCGCTTCGCGGCACTCGACTACCACCGCATCCCCGGCATCGGGCTCGTGGCCACGGCGCTGCTGCTGCTCATCGTGGGCTTCGTCGCCGCGACCATCGGCCAGGGGCCGCTCGCGCGCATCTGGGACCGCATGCTGCTGCGCATCCCCGGAGTGGGCATCGTCTACGGGTCCACCAAGTCGCTGGGCGAGGCGTTCCTGAATCAGAAGGAAGAGACATTCAGAAAGGTCGTGCTCGTGCAATGGCCGCACCCCGGCGTGTGGCGCGTGGGCTTCTTGACCGGCCACGTCTCGCCGAAACTCAAGGAGCGGGTCGGGCAGGACGTGTCGTGCGTGTTCGTGCCGCACACGCCGAACCCGGCGTCGGGGTTTGTCCACTACGTGCCCAAGAAGGACCTGATCGAGCTGGACTGGGCGGTGGAGGACGGCCTCAAGGTGATCGTCTCCGGCGGCGTCGTGCAGCCGGGGATGGAGCCGCCGGCCGGGGCGTCCACGGGCTAGCCTCGAGCCGCGAACCCGCCATGGCCCTGGTCACCACCGAGGGCATCGTCCTCAAGACCCACGCGCTCGGCGACACGAGCCGCATCGTGTCCGTCTACACGCGCGACCACGGGCTCCGGAAGTTCGTGGCGAAGGGCGCGCGCAGGACGCCGAGCCGGTTCGGCTATGCGCTCGAGCCGCTGTCGCGCTCGCGATTCGTCTTCTACATGAAGCCCGACCGCGACCTTCACCTGCTCTCCAAGGCCGAGGTGCTGGACGCGGTCGGCTCGCGGCTCACGGAACTGTCGCGGCTCGCGCACGCGCAGGCCTCGCTCGAGCTGGTGGATCGCCTCATCTGGGGCGAGGAGCCGCACGCGAGGCTTTACGCGCTGCTCATGCAGGCGCTGACAGGTTGCGAGGAAGCACCCGTCGGCGCGCTGCCAGCGGTGACGCTGGCGTTTCAGCTCCAGTTGGCGAGCGAGCTGGGCTATCGCCCGCGCCTGGACCAGTGCGCGGTGGATGGCGAGCCGGTCTCCCAGCGGCGCGCGTTCTCGCCCACGCGCGGCGGCCTGCTGTGTGACCGCTGCGCCGCGCATGAGGGCGGTGTCGTGTTCCTCTCGCCCGAGGCTCTCGCGTCGTTGGCACTGCTGCTCTCTCGCCCGGTGCTCGAAGCGGGCGAGTACGTGGAGCTGCCACGCGCCGGCGAGCTGCTCCGCGTCATCGAGGACTTCTTCCGCATGCACTTCCAGCGCTTCCAGGGACTGCGCTCGCTCGAGGTGCTGCGTGTGCTCGAAGCGCCGGAAGCCCCAGAGCCGGAGCGCGGCCCAGAGCGCTGAAGAACGCGGTGCGCGCGGTCCCTCGGCCCGGGTTGGCGGGTGGGCTTCACGCGCATACACTCGCGCGCTCGTTCCAGTCACCGCCGTCCCGGGAACCCCAACGACCATGTCCGCACCCGATCCGAAGCGCTCGCTGCAGCACATGATGCTGTCGCTCGAGACGTTCTGGGCCGAGCGCGGCTGCGTCATCCAACAGCCGTATCCGTCCGAGGTGGGCGCCGGCACGTTCAACCCGGCGACGTTCCTGCGCTCGCTCGGGCCCGAGCCGTGGCGCGTCGCCTACGTGGAACCGTCCCGCCGCCCGAAGGACGGGCGCTACGGCGAGAACCCGAATCGCTTCCAGCAGTTCTTTCAGTACCAGGTGCTGCTGAAGCCCGCACCGAGCGACGTCGTGGACGCCTACTTCCAGTCGCTCGCCGCGATGGGCCTCGATCCGCTCGAACACGACCTGCGCCTCGTCGAGGATGACGAGGAGAGTCCCACGCTGGGCGCGGCGGGACTCGGCTGGCAGGTGTGGTGCGACGGCACCGAGAGCTCGCAGTTCACGTACTTCCAGCAGTGCGGCGGTCTCGAGCTGCCCGTGGTGTCGGCCGAACTCACGTACGGCCTCGATCGCATCGGCATGATGCTGCAGGGCACCGACCGCGTGCAGGACCTCGCGTGGGCGCCGGGCGTGACGTGGGGCGACCTGTGGGTGCGGAACGAGTGGGAGTGGTCGCGCTACAACTTCGAGGAGGCCCCGGTTGCCGAGCTGTTCGAGATGTTCAAGGTGTGGGAGTCCGAAGCGGCTCGGCTCCTCGACTTGCAGCTCGTGAGCCCGGGCTACGACGCGGTCATCAAGTGCTCGCACGTCTTCAATCTGCTGGACGCGCGCGGCGCGATCTCGGTGAGCGAGCGCGTGGGTTACATCGCGCGGGTGCGCAAGCTCGCGCGCAAGGCCGCGCAGGCATTCACCCAGCTCCGCGCCGAGCTGGGTTACCCGCTCATCAAGGACGAGGACGAACGCAAGCGCTGGCTGGCGCTGCGTGACGAAGCGGCCGCCCAGGCGTCAGCTCGCGCGAACGGCAAGTCCTCGGGCGCAGCGGAGGTGACACCCGCTTCCGAGTCCGCCGGCACCTCTGAGGCCCGGCCCACGAAGTCCAAGAAGCAGGCCCGTGCGGGAGAAGCGAAATGAGCCGCGACCTGCTGTTCGAGATCGGCGTCGAGGAGCTGCCCGCTGGCTACGTGCCGCCGGCGCTGGAACAGCTCGAGCACAAGATTCGCGACGGCCTCACCGCGCTGCGGCTCGGCTTCGGCGGCGTGGTCACGCATGGCACGCCGCGGCGGCTCGCGGTGCTCGTGCACCGCGTGGACGAGCGCCAGACGGACTTCGAGGAGGAGGCGATGGGGCCGGCGGCGCGCGTCGCGTTCGACGACGAAGGCCGCCCGACGCGCGCGCTGCTCGGGTTCTGCGCGGGCAAGGGCGTCGAGGCCTCGGCGATTCGGCGCGTGCAGGCGCCGAAGGGGGAGTACGTTGCGGTCACGGTGAAGCACGTCGGCCGCGCCGCGACCGACGTGCTGCCCGCGAAGCTCGCCGAGGCGGCGACGCAACTCCAATTCCCGAAGACAATGCGCTGGGACGCCGGGGACTACCGGTTCGGCCGTCCGGT
The DNA here is from genome assembly GCA_023249845.1 of Candidatus Eiseniibacteriota bacterium. Classification (GTDB taxonomy): domain Bacteria; phylum Eisenbacteria; class RBG-16-71-46; order RBG-16-71-46; family RBG-16-71-46; genus JAIOPA01. Next base: position 124 of record JAHFBW010000108.1, on the reverse strand, counting down.
GCGCTGGCTCTTGGCGCTGTTCGGCGCCGACCCGCTCGAAGTGCGCGCGTTCGGGCTCGAGTCCGGCAAGCTCTCGTACGGCCATCGCTTCCTGCACGCGGGTGCCACCCCAGTGCGAGAGCCC
>JAHFBW010000394.1 GCA_023249845.1 Candidatus Eiseniibacteriota bacterium | reverse complement strand
GCTCATGTTGACACCCGAACACGTCCGTCCGCTCGGGATGCCGCAGTCCCGGGAGCCGGTCGCGACGCAGGCGGCGACGCTCCCGCGGGCATTGGAGCCCACGCCGGCTCGCTTCGAACTCGACACCCGCGACGCTTTGCCGGCTGCCCCCGTCGAGCTCGATGCACGACCCGTCCCGCGGACGGGTGCCCCGGCGCAGCCCATCGCCGCCGCGCCCGCGGTTCCGCAGCGGCGCCGCGCGCTGATCGTGGACGATTCGCTCGTGGCGCGCATGGGGCTCGCGCGCGTGCTCGAGCGCGAGGGCTGGGTGGTCGAGGGTGTCGAGCGCGCCCAGGAGATGTGGGCCGCACTCGAGGCGACCGCGTGGTCGGCGGTGTTCGTGGACGTCTGCCTGCCGGACGCGAGCGGCCGCGCGCACCTGCGCGCGCTCGTGGCCCGGCAGCTCGCCGTGCAGCATCGGTTCGAGGTCGTGGCGCTCGCGCGCGACGGCGCCGAGCAGCGGCTTGCGGACGAAGCCGGCATCACGCGCTCGCTGCGGAAGCCGTTCGCGCATGGCGTCATCGAAGCCCTGCTCCGCGACCTGCCCGCGCCCCCGGTGGGCGCGTGATCCCGCAGCTGCCCGGGCTCCGCCGCGAGCAGCCGCAGCCGCTCGTGCTGGTGGCGGACGAGGACCTGCGCGTCGTCGAACTGCTGGCGTTCGCGTTCCAGGCGAGCCACTTCCGTGTCTCGGTGACGCACGACGGCGACGAGGCGCTCCGCCGTGCCCAGACCGAGCACCCCGACCTGATCGTGGCCGACGTGCGCCTGCCCAAGCGCGGCGGTCTCGAGCTGTGTGACCTGCTGCGGCGCGACCCCGAGCACGGCGACGTGCCCATCCTGCTCCTGTCGGCGGCCAACGACACCGAGTCGCGGGTCGAGGCGCTGGCGCACGGAGCCGACGGATTCATGAGCAAGCCGTTCTCGCCCAAGGAACTCATCGCGCGCGCGCAGCGGCTGGTGGCGCGCTCGCGCGACGCGGCGCGGCATGCGCGCCGCAGCGCCGAGCTGGAACGCGACCTGGGCAAGCTGCAGGGCGAAGCGCGCAACGCGCGCCAGGAAGCCGAGCGCGAACGCGCGCTCCGCACGCTCGCCGGCGGCATGATGGGCGAGCTGCTGCGCACGCTCGACGTGGAGGAGCTCGATGCGCGTCTGCTGCGGGAGGCCTGCCGCCAGACGGGCGCGCACAGCGCCGCGCTGCTGGTCGCGAATGGGCACGGCCTGCTGGCACCGGTGGCTGTGCGCGGCGAGCTGTTCGAGCGCTGGGCCGGGCTGTCGTTGCCGGAGGCTGGCCTGTGCGTGGAGTGGCTGTGTGTGCTCGGCCGGCCGGTGCGCCGAGACGAACTCGACCGGCTGCTCGCTCAACCGCGGGAGATCGCGGAACTCGCCGCGCACGGGGTCTCGCTGCTGGCCGCCGTGCACGCCCATGACGGCCGCGTGGAGGCGGTGCTGGTGTGCGAGGACCGCGGCGACGGCGCGAGCTTCACCGCGCTCGAACGCGAGCGGCTCGGCACCCTGTGCGCCGCGGCATCGCCGGCGCGTGCCACCGCGCGGCGGTTCCGAGAGCAACAGGATCGCGTGCTCGCCATGCTCGGTGCGCCGGCTTCCGCCGACCCGCGCCGCCGTGAGGCGGCCCGCGAGTCGCACGAGCGTCTCGTGGCGGCCGCGACGGCGTTCGGCATGCCGCCATCGGACCGCTCGCTGCTCGAGCAGGCGCTCGACCTCGGCCCCTGGGCCTGGAGCCCCGTCGGTCGCGCGGGACTCGAATCGCTCGCGAGCGGCGACCCCACCCGCCGCGTCCGCCTGCTGTGTCAGCTCCTGAGCAGCGCCGAGGCCTGCGCCACCGGCGAGCCCGGCGGCGGCGAGGACGCACTGGCACTCCTCACCGCCGCCGGCCTCCGCTACCAGCAACTCCGCCTCGCCGGCCGCAGCATCTACGAGGCGTGGCGCACGGCTGTCTCATGGATCGGCTTGCATGCCGATCCGCTCTTCCGCGACCGTTTTCCCGAGGCGGTCGAACCCGCGCGCTGAAGCGCCACACGAATGACTCGTCGGGGTCGCGGCGTGCGCGCTACTTGCTCCCGGGTTTGATGCCGCTGAAGTCAACCTTCGGCACAACCTTCGCTGCTTCGGGAACGGGGTAGTTCGGCGCTTCCTTGAAGTTGAACATGCCTGCGAACAAGTTCGTCGGGAAGCTCCGTACCGTGACGTTGTAGGTCTTGACCGCGTCGTTGTAGCGCATGCGTTCGACCGCGATGCGGTTCTCGGTGCCCGCGATCTCGTCCATCAGCTGCGTGAACGATTCCATGCTCTTCAGCTGCGGGTAATTCTCGACCACGACGAGCAGCCGCCCGATGGCGCTGTCCATGCCCTGCGCCGCCGCGATGCCCTTCTCGGGGGTGCGGGCACCCGCCATGGCGGCGCGCGCCTGCGCGATCTCGCCGAACACGGTCTGCTCCTGGCCTGCCGCGCCTTTCACTGTCTCGACCAGGTTGCCGAT
>JAHFBW010000107.1 GCA_023249845.1 Candidatus Eiseniibacteriota bacterium | reverse complement strand
CCACGATGCGCCCGCCGGCGATCAGCAGGTCGTCTCGCGTCACGGTGCGGGCGGCATCCATGCAGACGAGCGTCCCGCCGTGGATCAGAAGAGAGTCCAGCGTCACGCCTCCATGCGTCGTTCCGGGGTGGTCACCCCGTGGCCGCCGACATCCATGCCGGCTGAGTTCGCGCAAGGTGGCACCCGCGCCCGCGGGGCGTCAACCACGCGCCCTACTCCGCCGGGAGAAGGTCGAGCGTTCAGCGACCCAGCGTGTACGAGGTGCCGACCAAGAAGTGGCTCTTTCCCACCACGTTCGCGTCGTCGGTGTGGCCCCAGACCCGCGCCTGGAACAATCCGTAAACCGACAGCGCCGGCGCGATGCGCACGCTCAATCCCGGCGTCCAGTAGAGCGCGCGCATGCCGGAGTGAGCGGCCTCGCCCGCCTCCCCGGACTTGTCGCTGCCGTGCGCCGAGAAGTTCACCTGCATGAGCAGCGTGAGCCACTCCACCGGCGCGTGACCTCCCGAAAGTCCGGCCTGGATCTCGTCGCCGACCTGGAAATCGTCGGTGCCGCGCGTGTTGATCCTTCCCAAGACGCTCGCGGTGAGCGGAAGCGTGCGCGGGAACGGGAGCGGGCGCGCGTACTGCACGCCTGCGATCCAGTCCGTGGAACCACTGCCGGGGCGGATGCTGGGCTCGAGCGTGGAGGGAATGAACAGGTTCCTGCGCTCCTCGTCGGGAACGTGCCGCCGGCCGGTGGCGAGCTTCACCCCAGCCTGCACGGTGATCGAATGCCCTTCGCCGGAAAGCCTCCCGCGGAAGTGGCCCAACACGGTGGCATCGCCGATCCCGTCGAACTTCCACTCGTCCACCCAGTTCGGGTTGTAGAAGAAACCGTGCACGATCATGTGCCGGTGTTCGCGCTGTACGTAGGGGATCGAGGCGGTGAACTCGAGGTTGTCGTTCACGCGCGCGCGCCCTTCGGCGACCCACGAGCGTGTGCGCGTGTAGAGTTCCACCTCACCGTGCTTGCCGGTCGAAAGTTTGCGGGCGGCTTCGGTGATGATCTCGTCGCGGTTCGCCTCGGCGTCGCCGTCCCAGAGCACGTCCTGCGTCACGTCCTGGTAGCGCATCCCGAACGCGAAGCGGCCCGAACGCGGGCCGACGCCCTCGCGGATGAACGGACAGCCCTCGGCGCCACACGTCGCGTGGGCGGCGGGCGCGCACAGCGCGAGCACGAGCAGCACGGCGAACGGCCGGGCGGAACAACTCACGCGGGGGATTCCGTTCACTGGAGGACGAAGAAGCGTTGCAAGAGCGTGCGACCTTCGGCTTGCAGGACCGCGACGCAGAGTCCGGGGCGCATGCCCCACCGGGCGGGCGCGAACGAGACCGTGTGCGGGCCCGCGGCGTGCTCGCCGTCGGCGAGCCGCGCGACCTCACGCCCCTGCACGTCGTAAACCACGAGCCGGGCGCGGCCCGCTTCGGGAAGCGAGAACGTGATGCGTCCTGCGCCCTGCACGGGGTCGGGTGAGACACGCGATAGCGACAGTGCGTTCGAGGTGAGCACACCCGCCGAGACGAGCGCCACGCTGACGCTGTCCAGCGCCGGGCCCCATGCGGAGGCGTCCAGGCTCGCGAACTTGAGCGTGGTGCTGGCGCCGTTCGCGGTGAAGTCGAGCGACTGCTGCAGCCAGTGCATGTCCCAGTGCCACGCCGGCGTGATGTCGTACGTGAAGTCCTGCACAGAGGAGCCCGCGGTGACGCGCAGGTGCTTGAGCGTCGGCGTCGAGAACGGCTCGCCGGTGAGCCAGAACCTGAGCCGGTAGACGGACCCCGGTGACGACGCGAAGGACTGCTCGATGGCCCCGGGACCCGTGCTGCTCAAGGCGACACTTCGCTGCCCGGCATAGGGCGCCCAGTAGTTGTCGGTGACGATGCTCACCGCGCCGCCCGTGACCGTCCACCCAGTGAGCGCGGTGTTGCCGGGCGCCACGGCGTAGATCGGGTTCGAGAGCGGGATCACCGGTCCGGCTTCGAAACTGCCGTTCACGATGGGTTGGGAGTGTGCTGGCGCGACGCTCGCGAGAAGCGACGCGGTGAGCAGGGCCGCTCGCGGCGGGACCAGATGCAAGGGCGAGCCTCCAGGGACGGGAGGGTGACGCAAGACGGCAGGCACGCGGCCTCCCTGCCTGGCGACACGCTCAAGCATAGAGCCGTGTTCTCGCTTCGGTCCATGCGGGATTTGGGTGATTCCGCCCCGGCAGTCTGCGCACGGGACCACCTTGAGGCTCGTCCTTTGAGGACGTGGTCGCATGGAGTTGGCATTGGGGCAGCACTTGAAGGGACCGGGTAGGCTTGCTCCATGGGACGCACGATCACCGCCCTCCCCACTCTCGCCCGCGAGGTGTTCCCGCAATGGGACCCGCTCGCGGCGCTCTCCGCATGGCCCGGTGCGTTCGTGCTGCGTTCGTCGCTCGCCGACGCTGGTGCCGAGAGACGCCAGGCGCGCTGGACGCTGTTCGGCGCCGAACCGTTCGTGAGCTTCCGCGGTGGTGATGCGATCGAGCTGGCCGAGCGCTTCGGCGAGTGCGCGGCGCGCGCCGCCCTACCGGATGACGCGCGCGAGGCGGGTGCGCCGTTCACGGGCGGGGCGGTGGGCTACTGGGCGTACGACTACGGCCGCCGGCTCGAGCGGTTGCCGGAGGTGGCGCGCGACGACTTGAAGTTGCCCGACCGGCTGGTGGGGCTCTATGACGTGGTGGGCGCGCACGACCACGACACGGGGCGCACGTGGCTCTTCTCGAGCGGGCTGCCGGCGCGAGACGACGAGCGCCCGGCGCGGGCGCAGGCGCGACTCGAACGATTCCGCGAGCGGCTCGAGTCGGGGGCCTCGAGCGGCGCGGCCGAGCCGCCACTCCCTCGTGCCCGGCACGTCGCACGCAGCACGTTCACGCCCGATGGCTACCGGCGCGCGGTGGACGACGTGCGCCAGGCCATCCGTCGCGGCGACATCTTCCAGGCAAACCTGTCGCAGCGCTGGTCACTGCCCTTGCGCGGCGCGCATGAACACGCGCTGAGCCTGGACCAGGCGCTGCGTGCGCACACGCCGTCGCCGTTCGCGGCCACGCTTCTCTGCGGCGATCACGCGGTGCTGTCCGCGAGCCCGGAGTCGTTCCTGCGCCGTCGCGGCGACGACGTGCTCTCGCGTCCCATCAAGGGCACACGCCCGCGCTGCTCGGATGCTGCCGACGACGCCCGGCTTGCAGCTGAGCTGCAAGCAAGCTCGAAAGACCGCGCCGAGAACGTGATGATCGTGGACGTGCTGCGGAACGACCTCGGGCGCGTGTGCGAGACCGGGAGCGTGCGCGTGCCCGAGCTGTGCGCGCTGGAGCGGTTTCCTCAAGTCTGGCACCTGACCAGCACGGTGACCGGGCGGCTGCGCGTTGGAACGGATGCGTGGGCGCTCCTCGACGCCTGCTTCCCGGGCGGCAGCATCACCGGCGCGCCGAAGATCCGCGCGATGCAGGTGCTGGAGTCGCTGGAGCCCGTCCGGCGCCACCTTTATACCGGCGCCATCGGCTGGGTGGGCTGGGACGGCGACGCGGACTGGAACATCGCCATCCGCACCGCCGTGGCAACACCGGAGGCGCTGCATTGGAGCGCGGGCGGCGGCATCACCGCGGACAGCGATCCGGAGGCCGAGTACCTGGAATCGCTGGCGAAGGCCGAGGGCCTGCGCGCGGCGTTCGCGAGCGTGCTCGGCGACGTGAGGCTATCGGACGACTGACATGCACGGCCGCCCGCGCTAACGTCCGCGCCCATGTCACCGCCGCCTGCGAAACTGCCGCTCCCCCCCGGGGCCCGCGTCCCGGACCGCGCGCTGTGGTTGAACGGCTCGCTCGTGCGCGGCGAAGCCGCCGTCCTGAGCGTGTGGGACCGCGGCGCACGTGATGGCGGCGCGCTGTTCGAGACGCTGCGGACCTACGCCGGGCGCCCGTTCGCATGGCAGCAGCACATGGAGCGCCTCGTGCTCTCGGCTGCGGAGCTGGGCTTCCCGGTGCCTCCGGCGCCGGCACGACTCCGCGAGGCCGTGGAGCAGGTGCTTGCCGCCGAGAAGCTCACCGACGCCGTGGTGCGCATCACGGTGACGCGCGGGATCCCCGGTGGACGGCCCGTGCGGGCGGGCGCCTGGGTCGAGGCCGAGGCACTGGGCGGCCGGCTGTGGGCCGGCGCACGCATGCGGCACCCGAGCGGCGACGGTCCGGCCGGCAGCAGGGCGATCGTGTCGCGCACGCCGTTCGCGCCCGGACGGCTCGGCCGGCACAAGACCACGAGCCGGCTCGCCTACGACCTCGCGCGTGAGGAGGCGCGCGCCGCGGGGGCTGACGAGGCGTTGCTCGTCTCGCCGAGCGGGCACGTGCTCGAGGGCGGGGCGAGCAACCTGTTCGTGGTGCGCCCCGATGGCCTGGTCGTGACGCCGCCGCTCGAGTCCGACGTGCTGCCGGGGGTGACGCGCGCGTGCGTGCTGGCGCTGGCGCGCTCGATCGGGCTCGAAGCGCGCGAGGGCTCGGTGAGCCTCGAGATGCTCCGCCTGGCCGACGAGGTGTTCCTCACCAACTCCGTGCAGGAGGTGCTGCCGCTCGCCGAAGTCGCCGGCCGGCCGGTGCCGTCGCGTGACGTGGCGCTGCGGTTGCTCGCCGAATACCGGCGACTCGTGGCTCTCGGCTGAGCCCGCGTCGCCACGCCGTGTGGCGCGCGCTCCACACGGCCTTACGCATCGCGACGTCCAGATTCGTGCAATTCGAGCGACGGGCGCGTCCCGAGTGCCGTGCGCGCGAGTAAGCTATCGGTGGCACGCACGGTGCAATGAATCCCGGTGGAGCACGCAGCCCCCGCGAACGCGGCACGAGCGACCGACCCTGGGCGAGCGAGGACACGATGCAGGTGAAGGGCGGAAGACTCGAACTGCTGGTACCCCACCTGCTCCGCGGGCAACTCTTGCGGCCGGGGTTCGTCCGGCTGAGCCTTCGCCTCGGGCTCACGCGACAGATGCCGGCGTGGGCCAAGCTCCAGTTCACGAACAACGGCATCACGCCGGCGGACCTGGAACGGGTGCTCGGGCGCATCACCAGCCTCACCTCCTGGGTGGACGAGTGGGAGAGCCTGGGCCGCGCGCACGAACAGGCGGGTCAGGACGCCCTCGCGCTGGGCAAATCCGCCCAGGCGGGCCAGCGCTTCCTGTGGGCGAGCGCCGCCTACAACTTCGCGCAGTACGTCGTGTTCATGGACCCCGCGCGCAAGAAGCGCCTGCACGACCAGTGCGTGCGCGCCTACGCCGCGGCCGGCCCGCTCGTCCCGAATCGCGTGCAGCCGTTCGAGGTGGAGTTCCGCAAGCGCATGGTGCGCGGCTGCCTGCGCCTGCCTGACGGGCCTGCGCCACATCCCGTGGTGGTGATCTTCAACGGCACGAACGGCGTGAAGGAGGAGCTGCACGACTGGTCCGATGCGTTCCTCGAGCGCGGTGTCGCGACCGTCACGCTCGACGGACCCGGGCTCGGCCAGACGTTCCATCGCCTCGGCACGGTGGCCGAGCCGCGGCCGCTCGGCGTGGCGATCATGAACCACATCGAATCGATGCCCGAGCTGGACTCCGACGCGGTGGCCTACATGGGGCTCTCGCTCGGCGGCTACGCCGCCATCCGCATGGCGTCCTACGACCAGCGCGTGCGCTGCGTGGCCGCGGTGAGTCCACCCTACTCGGTGGACGTGTACTGGAACGTGACGCTGTTCTCGATGCGCAAGGAGCTCGCATCGCTCTATGCCATGAGCATCGAGGAAATGGACCGGTTCATCCCGCGCATCACGCTCGAACACACGCTTCCCGACTTCAAGGCGCCGCTCATGCTGGCCGGGGGCGGGCACGACATGATCACGCCGAGCGACGAGGCCAAGCGCATCTTCACGCACGCTCGCTGCGAGCGGGAGTTGATCTACTACCCGCGAGGCGCCCACGAGTGCTTCAACGTGCTCGCCGACCTGCGACCACGGATGAGCGGCTGGGTGGCGCGGCACCTCCAGAAGCACCGCGTCGCGCCGCCGTCGCGGCCGAAGCGCGCCGGCCCCGACCCGCGTGACGCCGCGTTCGTCGCGGCCGAGGCGGTGGACCCGGACTTCGCCGACGACCTCGCGGGCGAAGGCCCGCGCCTCGAGTGGCACTCGCACCGCGCGAACCGATCGCTCGCCGCGCGCTTCAGCTGGCCGTGGGCCGCCGAGCGTAACGTGCAGGTCGTGCGCGAGACCGCGATCGGCTGAGGTCGCTTAGCGAGTGCGCGTGGTTCCACGGGCGTGCATCACTGGCGCGCGTGTCGGAGTGAGGTAGATTCGGAGCATGGCACTCACCCCCGGGACGCGCCTCGGCAGCTACGAGATCCTCGCCAGGATCGGCGCCGGCGGCATGGGCGAGCTGTATCGCGCGAGGGACAGCCGGCTCCGGCGCGAGTTGGCGCTCAAGATCCTGCCCGATGCGTTCTCGCGGGACCCTGACCGCCTCGCCCGGTTCGAGCGCGAGGCGCGCGCGGTGGCCGCGCTCAATCACCCCAACATCGTCGTGCTCTACTCCATCGAGGACACGGACGGCGTCCGCTTCCTCACCATGGAGCTGGTCGAGGGCCAAACCTTGGACGGGCTCGTGACCCCTCACGGCCTGGCCGTGGAACGCCTGATCGACCTCGGCATCGGCATTGCGGACGCGCTCACGGCCGCGCACGAGAAGGGCGTCGTGCATCGTGACCTGAAACCCGCGAACGTCATGGTGACGCGCGAGGGCCGCGTCAAGGTCCTCGACTTCGGCCTGGCGAAGCTCGAGACGCACCCCTCCGAGCTCGGCCACACGGCGGCGGCCTCGGTCACGACGCCTCTCTCGGTCCCCGGCCAGATCATGGGGACCGTGCCCTACATGGCGCCGGAGCAGCTTCGCGGTGAACCCACGGACGCACGCACCGATCTGTTCGCGCTGGGGATCATGCTGTACGAACTCGCCGCCGGGCGGCGTCCGTTCGACGGAGCCACGCTTGCGGACGTGAGTTCGGCGATCCTCCGAGACGCGCCGAGGTCGCTCGTTCAGTTGCGCGCCGAACTCACGGGCGACCTCGATCGCATCGTCAGCCGGTGCCTCGAGAAGGATCCGCGCGCGCGCTTCCAGACGGCGCTCGACGTATCTAACGAACTGCAGCGCTTGAAGCGGGTGGCGCCGGTCGCAGCGCCTTCGGATCGCCGCGGCCTTCCGGAACGCCGTCAGCAGGGAGCGGTCAGCGCGCCAGAGCCGCGCGTCATCCGATCGCTCGTCGTGCTGCCGCTCGAGAATGTCTCGCGCGACCCGACGCAAGAGTACTTCGCCGACGGTATGACCGAGGCGCTCATCTCGGAACTCGCTCGTTTGAAGGCGTTGCGCGTCATCTCGCGCACGTCAGCCATGAAGTACAAGGGCGTGAAGCGCGCACTGCCCGAGATCGGGCGCGAGTTGAGCGTGGACGCGATCCTCGAGGGCTCGGCGCTGCTCGTGGGCAAGCGCGTGCGAGTCACGGTGCAGCTCGCCTCGGCGGGCACGGACGAGACATTGTGGGCCGATCGCTACGATGGCGAGATCGAGGACGTGCTGGATCTCCAGAGCCGCATCGCGGAGACGGTGGCAAAGGAGATCGCGGTGCAGGTGTCGCCGCGCGAGGAGACGCAGCTCGCGAAGCGGCGCTCCGTGAATCCAGAAGCGCATGTGGAGTACCTGAAGGGGCGCCACGCCGCCGCCGAGACCTCGCCGCAGGCCATCGACCTGAGCCTGCGCCACTTCGCGCGGGCGCTCGAGCTCGACCCGAATTACGCCCCGGCCTGGGAGGGTGTCGCGCAGAGTCACCTGACACGCGGCAGTCGCGGCATGGCTCCGCCGGCGGTGGCGAACGAGGAGGCCCGGGTGGCCGCGATGCGCGCGCTGTCGCTGGACGATTCGCTGGCGGGCGCGCACGCGGCGCTCGGCAATCTGGCGCTCCGTGCCTTGGACCTTCGCGGTTCGCTCGCCCACTTGAAGCGCGCCATCGACCTCGATCCGGGTTCCGCCGACACGTACTCGGTCCTCGGGCGAGTTCACTACTGCGCCGAACGACACCCCGAGGCGCAGGAGGCGATGCTCAAGGCCTTGAGCCTCGATCCACTGTCCATGGTGATCCATACCGCCGTAGGGGACGCCTACTACTACGCCCGTGAGTACGAGCGCTCTGTGGGCTACTACCGCAAGGCCATCGCCCTCGATCCGCGGTTCGACGGCGCGCACACCGACCTGGCCCGTTCGCTCGAGGCGCTCGGCCAGTTCGACGAGGCGCGCGCCGAGTACACGGAAGGTCGGCGCTTGGGCGGCGGCATCGCCGGGCCTTCGTTCGGCCTGGCGCACCTCGAGGCGAGTCGCGGGAACACCGACGCCGCGCGCGCCATGCTGCAGGAGCTGATCGCGGCACGACCGCAGCGTGTCGTGTCGGCATGGGGCATCGCGGCGCTCCACGCGAGCCTGAACGACGTGGACGAGGCGTTTCGCTGGCTGGACGTAGCCATCGAGGAGCACGCCGCGGGGATCATCTTCCTGCGCGTGCACCCGCGCCTGGACCCGATCCGGTCGGATCCTCGCCACCCGGCGCTGATACGAAAGCTCGGCTTCGACGTGAGCTGAAGGTTGTGCTGCGAAGATTGTGGCCGGCACGGTGGCTGCAGTGAGGTGTCGCCATGGCGAACGCAGCCGTCCGCTTCCTCCCGCCGCACTGCCCGCGAAGCGCTTGCCGCTTCCACCGTTCCCGCCACGGCTGGCACTGGAAGCGGCACGGGTTCTTCACCCGGGAGGCCGCCCCGCACCGGGTCCAGCGCTTCCGCTGTGGCCACTGCGGCCACACCTTCAGCGAACAGACGTTCCGCACCAGCTACTGGCTCAAGCGCCCCGAGGTCCTGGCCGCCACCGCCTTCCGGCTGCTCGCCTGCTCGGGGTATCGCCAGATCGCCCGCGAGGCCGGCTGCAGCCCGACCACCGTCCTGCGCCACGCCGCGCGGCTCGGCCGCCACGCCCTGCTCTACCTCCATGAGCACCGTCCGCGCGGCCCCGTCGCCGAGCCGCTGGTGGCCGACGGCTTCGAGAGCTTCGCCCACAGCCACTACCACCCGCTCTACCTGAACCTGGTCGTGGGGGCGCGCTCGCACTACTGCTACGCCTTCACGCACACGGAGCTGCGGCGCAAGGGGCGGATGACTGCCCGGCAGCGGCGGCGGCGCGCGCTCCTCGAGGCCCGCCACGGCCGGCCCGACCCGCGTGGGATCGAGCACGGCACCGCGGCCGCCCTGCGCCTGGCCGCACCCGAGCCGCAGCGGCTCGTGGTCCGCACCGACGAGCACGACGACTACCCGCGCTCGCTTAAGCGGCTCGCCGGCTACGCCATCACGCACGAGCGCACCGCGAGCCGCGAGGCGCGCACCGCGGGCAACCCGCTGTTCCCCGTCAACCGCCTCGATCTCCTGCTGCGGCACAACAGCGCCAACCACAAGCGCGAGACGATCGCGTTCTCCAAGCGG
>JAHFBW010000106.1 GCA_023249845.1 Candidatus Eiseniibacteriota bacterium | reverse complement strand
GGCGGGCGCGAGAGCCGGTCCCGGAAGTAGCGGTTCATGCGGTCGCGCAGGTGCAATCGCGCGCGGTGCAGCCGCGACTTCACCGCCGCAACGCTCAAGCCCAGTTCCGTGGCCACGTCGGCATTCGACTGCTCCATGATGTCGCGCAGCACGAACACCTCTTTCTCGTTCGCGGGCAGCAGATCCACCTCCCGGCCCAGCACCTCGCGGGTTTCGGCGTCGAGCAATTCCTCGAGCGGCTGCGACGACCAGTCCGGGATCGCGAGCGGTTCCGCGTCCTCCTGGCCCGATTGCGACTGCTCGTACGAGATGTGCCCCTCGCGTCGGCGGCGGAGCTTCATCAGGCTCGCGTTCGTGGCGATCCGGTAGAGCCAGGTCGAGAAGCGCGATTCGCGCTTGAAATTCGGGAGCCCGCGGTAGGCGGACAGGAACGCGTCCTGGAGCGCCTCCGCGGCGTCCTCGTCGTGGCGGAGGATCTTCGTGCTCAGGCGGTAGACACGATCGCGGTAGCGGCGCACGAGCTCGTCGAAGGCACGGTTGTCACCGGCCTGGGTGATCTCGACGAGTTCGGCGTCCGTGCTCGCCGCGTAATCCACGCTCATGAGCCATCTCCCTGGGAAGCGATTCTCGGCCACGCGCCGGAGTCCCCTCCCTACCCGGAGTCATACACGATTTCGCCCGCGAGTACCGTGACGCGCGGCCGGGCCCCGGCCAGGTCGCCAGGCTTGGTCCGGTGCAGGTCGCGATCCCACACCACGAGGTCCGCCGGTTCGCCGGGTTCGAGCGTGCCGCGCCCGAGTCGGCCCGCGGCGAGGCGCGCCGCGCCAGCCGTGTAGGCGTGCAGGGCGAGGTCGAGCGGAATGGCCTGCTCCGGCTGAAACGGCGCGCCGTCACGGGTGAGTCTCGCGACCGCGCACGCCAGCCCGAGCGGCGCGTCTGGCGGCTCGACCGGCGCGTCGGACCCGAACGCGAGCGGCACCCCCGCCTCGTGAAGGGAGCGCCAGGCGTAGGCGAGCCGGCAGCGCCGGCCCCATGCCAACCGCGCCACGGCCGCGTCCGTCGCGGCGTGCTGCGGCTGCATGCTGGCGGCGACGCCGAGCATCGCGAAGCGCGGCAGGTCCGACTCGTCCACGAGTTGCACGTGCTCGAGCCGTGGCGGGAGTGGCAAGCGAGAAAGTGCTTCGCGATGGGCGGCAATGGCGTCCAAGCCGTTCCGCACCGCACGATCGCCGATGGCGTGGATCGCCACCGAGAAACCCGCCGCGGCTCCCTCGCCCACGAGGTCGCCGAGCGCCTCGGGCTCGAGCAGCGCCATGCCGAGAGCCGGCGTGTCGTCGTAGGGCTCGAGCATCGCGGCGGTGCGCGAGCCGAGCGTGCCGTCGGCGAAAAGCTTGAGTGAACCCGTGCGGAACCAATCGTCGCCGGCGCCGCCACGCAGCCCGGCCGCCGCCGCGCCGCGCACCTGCTCGCTGCCGACGTGCTGCAGGACGCGCAGGCGGCGCCGCCCGGCGAGTGCGCGCATGCGCTTCCAGTCCTCCGCGTTTCGCTGGTAGTCGTGAACGGAGGTGATGCCCTTCACATGCAGCGCGTGCGCCGCCTGATCCAAGAGCGCGTCATCCGGTACGGGGCCAGCGCGCTCCTCCAGCGCCTGGAACGCGCGCACCGCGTTCTCACGCACGAGCCCGGAGAGCTCGCCAGCCGAGTCGCGCTCGAATCGTCCCGCTGCGGGGTCGGCGGTGTCCCTGCCGATGCCCGCCGCTTGATACGCGGCGCCGTTCACCCACAGCGCATGGAAGTCGTGCCGGTGGAGCAGTACCGGTCGCGACGGAGCGATCGCGTCGAGCGAAGCGCGATCCGGCGCGGCCTCCCAGCCGTGCTCGTCCCAGCCTCGCCCGATGAGCGGCGTCTCTCCCGGCGGCGATTCCGCGAGTGCCGCCGACACGGCGGCGAGCACCCCCGCACGCGAGGGCGCGTCAGCCAGGTCCAACTGCCGGCGAGCGCACGCCCACGGCACCAGGTGGAGGTGCGCGTCCACGAGCCCGGGAGTGATCGTGGCGCCCTCGGCGTCGATCACTCTCGCGCCCGGCCCCAGCGCCGCGAGCGCCGCCCGCGCCCCTACGGCCTGGATGAGGCCGTCGTGGAGGAGCACGGCGTCGGCTGCGAGCGGCGTGCCGGACCACGGCCGCGCGTTCACCACAAGGAGCGGGGCGCTCAACTCGTTTCCAAGATGACCGGGTTCACGAGCGTGCCGACGCCCTCGATCGTGATCGCGATCGTGTCGCCGGGCACGATCGGCGCGATGCCGGCGGGCGTTCCCGTGGCGATGACGTCGCCGGGCTCGAGTGTGACGTGGCGCGAGAGAAAGTGGACGAGGAACGCCGGTCCGAAGTGCATCGTCGAGGTCCGGGCGCGCTGGCGCAGCTCCCCGTTCACGCGCAACTCCAGCTCGAGGTCGCTCGGGTCGAGGCCCAGCGCGATACTGGGCCCGAACGGCGCGAACGTGTCGCTGCCCTTCGCGCGCGACCACTGCCCATCCTGTTTCTGCCAGTCACGGGCGCTCACGTCGTTGAAGCAGGTGACGCCCGCCACGTGGGCGAGTGCCTCCGCCTCACTCACGTGGCGAGCCCGCCGGCCCACGACCAGCGCCATCTCACCTTCGGGATCGAGCCGTTCCACGCCGCGGGGCTTCACGATCGCGGCGCCCGGCGCCAGTGCAGCACTCGGCGGCTTGAAGAAGAACAGCGGGTCCGCCGGCGGCTTCGAGTCTCCCGCACTCGCGGAGGCGAGCCGGCTCGCGGCCACGGTGAGGCTCTCCCTCACGTGCTCGACGTAGTTGAGCCCGATGCAGATGATCTTCGTGGGCTCGCACGGCGCCAGTCTCGGCGAACCGGGCGCGTCGCGCTCGCCGCTCGGCACGCCGCCCCGCCAGGGCGCGGCGGAGAGCCGGGCCAGGTGGTTACCGCGATCGAGCCCGTAGCGGGGGACGCCATCGGCCAGGTAGCGTACCAGTTGGTCGTGCTGCGGGGCGACAGTCACGATCCTAGGATAGGCGAACCGCTCGGCTTGAAAAAAGGGAGGCACCCATCCGCGCGTGTCGCGACCCGAGGGGGTCCTCCAGATGCGACGGCACGTCCGGCTCGCTTCCAGGGGGGGTCGGGCGGCGGGTCACAGTCGCGGACAGGACGCCTCGCATCAGGAATTGTCTCGAAACCATGCGCGATAGGTCAAGCTCATTCGCACGCGATGCGCACCGAACGAGCTTCGAGTGTGCTGCGACTTGACGCTGTCACCTGCGAGCACACCAATCGATCGCTCGCGATGATCGCCAGGAATCGACGGACCGATGCGAATGATCACTCACGATACGTGCCACGTGCATGCGAACGGAGCCGCTGGCGCGCGTCCGGTCGCTTTGCTACGGTTCCTGCCCCTATGCCCACCCCACGCAGGCGCGCCTCCACGAAGACCCCGGCGCAGATCCTCGAACAGCGACTCGAGAACCGCACCGCACGCCTGGCCGTCATCGGCCTCGGGTATGTCGGCCTGCCGCTCGCCGTCGAGCTCGCCCAGGCCGGCTTCGAGGTGGTCGGCATCGATACCGACGAGAAGCGCGTTCGCCAGTTGAACCGGGGCCAGTCCTACATCCAGGACGTGCCGACGGCCGACGTCACGGCGCTCGTGCGGCAGAAGCGATTCACGGCGACCGCCGACTTCTCCGTGCTCGATCGCTGCGACACAGTGAACATCTGCGTGCCCACCCCGCTCAGCAAGCAGCGCGACCCTGACGTCTCCTACATCGTCGCGGCCGCCACCGAAGTCGCGAAGCACCTCCACCCGGGCCAACTCGTCATCCTCGAGAGCACGACCTACCCGGGCACGACCGACGAGCTGGTACTCCCGATGCTCGCCGAGTCAGGGCTCGCCGTGGGCAAGGATTTCTTTCTCGCGTTCTCGCCCGAGCGCGTGGATCCGGGGAACACGCAGTTCAACACGCGCAACATCCCAAAGGTCGTGGGCGGCGTCACCGAAGCGTGCACGAAGGCCGCGGTGAAGCTCTACCGCCAGAGGCTCGACAACGTCGTCGCCGTGAGCTCCACGCAGGTGGCCGAGATGGTGAAGCTGCTTGAGAACACGTTCCGCAGCGTCAACATCGGGCTCGTGAACGAGCTGGCGCTCATGTGCTCCCGGTTGAAGATCGACGTCTGGGAAGTCATCCGTGCCGCCGCGACCAAGCCGTTCGGATTCATGCCGTTCTACCCCGGCCCCGGGCTCGGTGGACACTGCATCCCCATCGATCCCTTCTACCTGTCGTGGAAGGCGCGGGCGAGCGGTTTCGAGGCGCGGTTCATCGAGCTGGCCGGCCACGTCAACGCGCACATGCCTGACCACGTCGTGGACCTGGTCGGCGGAGCGCTCAACCGGCTCGGCCGCTCGTTTCGACGGGCGCGCGTGCTCGTGTTGGGCGTGGCGTACAAGGCCGACATCGACGACGTGCGGGAGAGCCCGTCGCTCGACATCATGGAGAAACTCCGTGAGCGAGGCGCGCGCATCGAGTACAGCGACCCGCACGTGCCGAGCATCCGTTTTGCCGGCAGCGTCATGAAGAGCGTTTCGCTCACGGCCACGAACGTGCGCCGTTTCGACTGCGTGATCATCGCCACCGCGCATCGCTCCGTGGACTATGGCGCGGTGCTGCGCTGGTCCAAGGCGGTCGTGGACACGCGCAACGCGCTCGCCGGCAAGCGCTCGGCGAAGATCATCCGCCTCTAGCTAGCGCGCCTCACGCGGGCGTCGCACGCCCGTGCCCACCCACGCCAGTCCGAGCGCCAACGCCGCGAGGAACGGCACGCCCGCGACGTCGCCACGCGCGCCGAGCCCGGCGGCCGCAACCCCCAGGACCACCGACAGGGCCAGTTCGACGGCGCCACCCCCGGCTCGACTCGCCCCGGGCGATGGCGCGGTCCGGGCGCGCGCTCGCCCACCGCCCGAGCCCGACTTCGGCGTGCGCACGAACTCCCCCGTCGGCGCCAGGAGCCCCTCGAACACGGCGCGCGACAGATGCCAGGAGAGCCCGGCACAGAGCAGCAGCGCGCCAGTGACCTCCATGGCGGCCGCGAGGCCGCGCCCGCGAAAGGGACGAGCGCCGAGTGCCAGGAACGCCGCCAGGGGCAGCGTGCCCGCCGCGAACAACACCGCGGCAGCGACCAGTGACTCCGCTGCCGGCCGCCCGCTCGCATGAGCGAGCAGGGTGGCGGTAAGCAGCGCGAGCGCCAGCAACAGCGGGTAGTTCGCATTAGCCGTCAGGTGAAGCGTCGCCTCGAACTTCACGCGCCAGGGCATCGGTGAGCGCCACACGGCTGGCAGCAACTTGCGGGCGGTCTGGAGCGCGCCGCGGGTCCAGCGACGCTGCTGCGACCGCAGCGCGCGCATGTCCTCGGGTAGCTCCGCCGGCACCACGACGCTCGGGTCGAACACGAAGCGCCAGCCGGCGAGCTGGGCGCGGTAGCTCAGGTCCAGGTCCTCGGTGAGCGTGTCGTGCTGCCAGCCGCCGGCCTCCTCGATGCACGCTCGCCGCCAGACGCCCGCCGTGCCATTGAAGTTGAAGAATCGGCCGGCACGTTGGCGCCAGCCATGCTCGACCCGCTGGTGAGCGTCGAGCAAAACGGCCTGTGCCCGCGTCAGCAGGCTGGCGTCTCGGTTCAGATGCCCCCACCGTGCCTGCACCATGCCGATGTCCGGAGCAGCGAAGTGCGGCAGCATGCGGCGCAAGAAGTCCACGGGCGGCACGAAGTCGGCGTCGAACACCGCGACGAACTCCGCCTCACTCCGTGAGAGTCCGTCGGCGAGTGCTCCCGCTTTGAAGCCGTGCGGGCGATCCCGACGCAGCTGGACGGCTCGCACCCCCCGGCCGCGCGCGGTCGCCACCGCCTCGGCACCGAGCGCTGCACATGCAGCGCCCGAGTCGTCCAGGAGTTGGATCTCGAGCCGGTCCCGCGGCCAGTCGAGCGCCGCCGCGGCCGCGACGAGCCGTTCCACCACCGCGGGTTCGTCGCGCACGGGAAGCTGGACCAGCACGGCCGGCGCGTCCCCGTCGTTCCACCACGGCGAGGGCGCGATGGGCCCAAGAGCGCGCGCCGCGAGCAACATCGGCCAGCGGTGCAGCGAATAGCCCGTGAGTGCCAACTGGCAGGCCATGCCGAGGCCGGTCGTAGCGCGTTCGGCGAGCACGAGGAACTCCGTTGTCGGCGGCATCACCGGTGCAATCTAGTCGAGGCGCGCGCGGCGCGCAGCCGGGGCACCGAAATGCCGAACGAAACGGCGGGAATCTCGCGATCCCCGCCGCCTGGTCAGCTCCGGACGGACGTCAGTTCACGACTTCGAAGTCGGCGTCCACCGCGCCATCGCCCGGCTTCTTCTTCTTGGGTTCCTCGTCCGTTGCGCCCTCTGCCCCCGGCTCGGGCGAACCCTGCGGCGCCGGCCCGGCCTGCTGATAGAGCGCCTGCGCGGCCTGCATCCACGCCTTCGCCAGCTCGTCCGTGGCGACTTCGATTCCCCTGGGATCCTCGGATTTCGCCGCCTCGCGTGTGGCCTTGATGCGCTCCTCGAGGCTCGACTTCACGGTGGCGTCCAGCTTGGCCTCGTGATCCTTGATGCCCTTCTCGACCTCGTACGCCTTGGCGTCGGCGGCGTTTCGCGCCTCCGCCAACGCCTTTCGCTTCTGGTCGTCGTCGGCATGCGACGCGGCGTCGTCCACCATGCGCTTGATGTCGGACTCCTGGAGTCCACTCGAAGCTTCGATGCGGATGCTCTGCTCCTTCCCCGTGTCCTGGTCGCGCGCGCTCACGTGCAGGATGCCGTTCGCGTCGATGTCGAACGTGACCTCGATCTTGGGCGTCCCGCGCGGCGCGGGGCGGATGCCATCCAGGTGGAATCGGCCCAGGCTCTTGTTGCCCGAGGCGATCGGCCGCTCGCCCTGGAGAACGTGCACCTCCACCGACGGCTGCATGTCGGAGGCCGTGGAGAACGTCTCGCTCTTGCGCGTGGGGATGGTGGTGTTCCGCGAGATGAGCGTGGTCATGACGCCGCCGAGCGTCTCGATGCCCAGCGACAGTGGCGTCACGTCCAGCAGCACGACGTCCTTGACGTCGCCCGCCAGCACGGCGCCTTGGATCGCGGCACCGATCGCCACGACCTCGTCCGGATTGACACCCTTGTGCGGGTCCTTGCCGAAGATCTCCTTCACGAGATCCTGAACGCGCGGCATGCGCGTGGAGCCGCCGACCAGGACGACCTCGTCGATCTGCGACGGCGAGAGGCCGGCGTCCTTGAGTGCCTGCAACACAGGACCGCGGCAGCGCTCGATGAGTTCGGCCACGATCTGTTCGAGCTTCGCACGCGTGAGCGTGATGTTGAGGTGCTTGGGGCCGTTCTGGTCCGCAGTGATGAACGGCAGGTTGACGTCGGTGGAGAGCGTCCCGGACAGCTCGCACTTGGCCTTCTCCGCGGCCTCCTTGAGCCGCTGGAGCGCCATGGGATCGCGCCTCAAATCGATGCCTTCCTGCTTCTTGAACTCGTCTGCCAGCCAGTCGATGACCTTCTGATCGAAGTCGTCACCGCCCAGGTGCGTGTCGCCGTTCGTCGAGCGCACTTCGAACACGCCATCGCCGATCTCCAGGATCGAGATGTCGAACGTGCCGCCGCCCAGGTCGAAAACCGCCACCTTCTCGTCCTTCTGCTTGTCGAGGCCGTAGGCGAGTGCGGCCGCGGTCGGCTCGTTCACGATGCGCTTCACGTCGAGCCCGGCGATGCGGCCGGCGTCCTTCGTGGCCTGGCGCTGGCTGTCGTTGAAATAGGCGGGAACCGTGACCACCGCCTCGGTGACCTTCTCGCCGAGGTAGTCCTCCGCCGTCTGCTTCATCTTGGTCAGGATCATCGCGGAGATCTCGGGCGGCGAAAACTCGCCGGAGCCCGCCTTCACCCGCACGTCCCCATTCGGGCCGGGCGCCACGCTGTAGGGCACGAGCTTCATCTCGGAGCCCACCTCGTCGAAGCGACGGCCCATGAAGCGCTTGATCGAGTAGACCGTGTTCGTCGGATTGGTCACGGCCTGGCGGCGCGCGACGAGTCCCACCAGGCGCTCGCCGTTCTTGGCGAACGCCACCACGGACGGCGTCGTGCGGAAGCCCTCGGCGTTCGCGATGACCTTGGGCTCGCCACCCTCGAGGATCGCGACACAGGAATTCGTGGTGCCGAGATCGATACCGATGACCTTACCCATGATGTTCCCTTCCCGGCCGTATCACGGCCGAACCTGCGACACACGCCCGGCCGGAACCGGGCGTGCTCGCTTCGTCAATGAATCCGGTGGCCGGGACCTTACCCGACCTGGACCTCGATCTCACGCGACTTGGCCTCATCGGCCTTGGGCACGCGGATCTCGAGGACGCCGTCCTTGTAGGAAGCCTTCACCTGATCGGCGCGCACCGGCGTGCCAAGCGTGAACGCGCGCTCAAAGGCTCCATAAGCCCGCTCGAAGCGGTGCAGGTTGCCGTTCGTCTTCTTCTCCTCGCGCTTGCGCTCGCCGCGCAGCGTGAGCGTGTCGCCATTCACCGTGATCTTCACGTTCTTCGGATCCACGCCCGGAAGATCGGCGCGGAACACGTACGCCTCGGGCGTCTCCTCGACGTCCACCGGGGGCGTCATCGCGGCCCAGTCCTGGCGGTACGGCACCGGTGACAGGAAGTCCTCGAACAAGCGGTCCATCTCGGTGCGAAGGGAGGTCGGGTCATTGGCGTCACGACGCGGAGTCCAGCGGATCAGTGCCATGTTCATCTCCTTGCGATTGGCGGTCGGGAATGTCGGTTCGGTGGGCGCTGCGCCCACCGCGGTGCGGCCTCGTTGTCCTGCTTCATTGCACCTCGCGTGCCAGCCCGTGCGATCGCGCGGGAGGCGCGTCATTCGCGGACTTCGCGCACCTCGGCGGCTGCGGGTTCGTCCGGTTGTTCCATCTCAGGACGAACCTGTGTCTCAGCGTGAAACGCGCGTGTTTCGCTTGAGAACGGCCGCGGTGGTCCGGCTTGGGCGGCTCTGCTAGCGTCCGCGCGACCATGCGCATCGGACTGTTCCTGCCGCACGTCGGTGTCTTTGGGGGCGTGCGCCGCTACCTCGAACTCGGGAACGAGTGGGTCGCGATGGGGCACGAGGTCGCGCTCTACCACCCCGGGGGCGAGGCGCCGAACTGGCTGCCCTTCTCGGGCGCCACGCGCGCGCTCGAGGCCGCAGCGGCCGCGGCGTCGGATCTCGCCGTGTGCGGGGACGCCGGCACGTACGCCGCGTTTCGCGCGCACCGGGCACGCCACCACGTTTACTACTGCGTGCTCGAGGGCGACCCTGGGCTGCCGGCGGCGCGAGCCGATGCCGGCGTCACGCTCATGGCGAACTCCGGGGCGCTGCTGCGCGCGCTCCGGCGTGCGACCCGGCGGATCGTGCTCGATGGCGTTGGCGGCATCCGCCCCGAGCGATTCCGGCCGGACCCTGCGAGGCGGGCCGCCTCACCGTTGCGCGTCCTCCTCAACGGCCGCCGGTCCCGTGCCAAGAA
>JAHFBW010000105.1 GCA_023249845.1 Candidatus Eiseniibacteriota bacterium | reverse complement strand
GACTTCACGCTCGAGACGCTCGTCGACTCCAAACCGGTGAAGCTGTCGAGCCTGAAGGGCAAGGTGGTGCTGCTCGACTTCTGGGCCACGTGGTGCGGTCCGTGCCGAGGCTGGCTGCCGATCGTGGCCAAGGCGCATCGCGAGTATGGCTCGAAGGGCTTGAAGGTCTATGCCGTGAACGAGCGCGAACCCGAGCCCAAGGTGCGTGACTATCTCACCCGGCAGAAGCTCGATGTGCCGGTGCTCATGGACCGCAGCGGGGCGGTGGGCTCGATGTATCGCGCGAGTTCGATCCCGCTCACCGTGGTCGTCGGCCGCGACGGCAAAGTCGTCCGCGTGCTCGTCGGTCTGCACGGAGAAGACGACCTGAGAGACGTGCTCGCGGAGGCTGGGCTCAAGTTGTAGCGGTCAACCGTTCACCGCCCCGCGAACCACCCCGCCGCCTGCGCCAGGTCCACGTTGCCGCCGGACAGGATCACGCCGACGCGCGCATTCGAAGCTCGTACGCGGCCCGATAGGAGCGCGGCCACGGGGAGCGCACCCGTGGGCTCCACCACGAGCTTCGTCCGCTCCCACAGGAAGCGCATCGCGGCGATGACCTCGCGGTCGTCGCAGGCCACGAACTCGTGCGCGTAGCGTCGCACCAGCGCCAGCGTGAGTTCGGACAGCGATGGCGTGCGCGCGCCATCGCAGATGGTGTCCACGTGCTCGGCTCGCTCCAGCACACCGCTCCGGAACGACCGGCCACCGTCATCGCCCGTGGCGGGCTCCACGCCGATCACGCGCGTGCCATGCCCAGCCACCGCGGCCGCCAGCGCCGTTCCCGAGAGCAGCCCGCCGCCGCCCACCGGAGCCAGCAACACGTCCAGCGCTCCAACGTCCTCGAACAGCTCGGCCGCCGCGGTGCCCTGCCCTGCGGCGATGTCGGGATGATCGAACGGCGGCATCAGCGTGACGCCACGTTCGTGCGCGATACGTTCGGCGAGACCTTCACGCGATTCGTCGAGCAGGTCATAGTGGAGGATCTCGGCGCCGTATCCGCGCGTTGCGGCGACCTTCGCGGCCGGGGCGGACGATGGCATCACGACCGTAGCGGGTACACCATGCAGTCGCGCGGCGAGCGCGGCCGCCTGGGCGTGGTTTCCGGACGAATAGGAGACGATCCCGCGCGCGCGCCGCTCGGGGTCGAGCGCCCCCATGAAGTTCCATGCGCCGCGGAACTTGAACGCGCCGATGCGTTGGAGGTTCTCGCACTTGAGGAACACGCGCGCTCCGCAGGCTTCGTCGAGCTGCCGGCTCGTGAACACGGGCGTGCGATGCGCCACGCCCGCCACGCGCTCGCGCGCCGTGGCGAGGCGCGCGGCCATGTCGGCGTGGTCGGGAACACCGTGTTCCCGAGCGTGGTTCACGCGCTCAACCGCCCGCGCCGCCACCCACGTCCAGGCCGGGTTCGGTCTGCCGCGCGGGGTTCAGGGCCTCGTCGATCTCGGCCTTGGAGAGCTTCGTCATCTCGGCGGCGAGTTCGCGCACCGCGCGTCGCTCCTTGAAGCTGCGCTTGGCGATCTCGGCCGCCATGTCGTAGCCAATGAGCGGATTCAAGGCGGTCGCCATGCTGGGCGAGATCTCGATGTAGTCGCGGCAGGTGTCGGCGTTCGCCGAGAGCCCGGCGAGCGCTTTGTCGGTGAACACGCGCGATACGGCCGCGAGCAACTGGATGCTCTCGAGGAGATTCTTCGCCATCATCGGCAGCATCACGTTGAGGTCCAGCTGCCCCCACTGCGCTCCCACGGTGATGGCGGTGTGGTTGCCCATCACCTGCGCGCTCACCATGGTGACCGCCTCGCACACCACCGGGTTCACCTTGCCGGGCATGATGCTCGACCCCGGCTGGATCGCCGGCAGCGTGATCTCGGAAAGCCCGCAGCGCGGGCCCGAGTTCATGAGCCGGACGTCGTTTGCGATCTTCATGAGGCTCGCGGCCACCGAGTTCAACCCGCCGCTCGCCCAGCACGCGCCGTCCTGCGCGCCTTGCGCCTCGAAGTGGTTCACGGCCTCCTGGAATGGCGTGGCCGCGAGCTTGCCCAGCTCCGCCGCCATGCGGCGCCCGAACTCGGGATGCGTGTTCAGGCCCGTGCCCACCGCGGTGCCGCCGATCGCCAGCTCGCGCAGGTCGGGCAGCGTGGCCTTCACGCGCGCGATGCCGTGCTGCACTTGTGAAGCGTACCCCGAGAACTCCTGCCCGAGCCGGATCGGCGTGGCATCCATCAGGTGCGTGCGACCCGTCTTGATGACGTCGTGGAACTCGCGCGACTTCTCGTCCAGCACCTTCCACAGCCGGGCCAGCGCGGGCAGCAGGTCGCGCTCGATCTGCACCACAGCCGAGACATGCAGCGCCGTCGGGATCACGTCATTGCTGGATTGACCGAAGTTCACGTGATCGTTGGGATGGATCTTCAACCCCGATGCCTTGGACGCCAGCCGCGCGATGACCTCGTTCGCGTTCATGTTGGACGACGTGCCGCTGCCCGTCTGGAACACGTCGATGGGGAACTCCGCGTCCCAGCGGCCTTCGGCCACCTCGACCGCCGCCCTCTCGATCGCCTTGGCAATGGGCGGATCGAGCAGACCCAGGTCACGGTTCACTCGCGCCGCGGCGGCCTTGATCAGGCCGAGAGTGTGGATGAACGCTGGCGGCAGCGGCCGGCCCGAGATGGGGAAGTTCTCGACGGCGCGCTGCGTCTGGGGCCCCCAGAGCGCGGACGCCGGCACCTGCATCTCCCCGAGACTGTCCTTCTCGACGCGGAACTCCGACATGGTGCTTCCTTTCTGAACCGGTCGCACGGGCATCGGACGCCCTGGGCGCGGTCCTCTACACTCTAAGGCAGATCCCGGGCGACGGCGACGCGCCGATCAGCCCTCGATCAGCTCGATCTCGTTCGTGATCTTCAAGTCCGGCCGCAGGCAATGGTAGACGGAACAGTACTTCTCGACGGTGAGTCGGAGCGCGTCCTCGACGGCGGCGCGCGACAGGCCGGTCCCGGTCAAGCGATGCACCAGCGTGATGGACGTGTAGCGCCGCGGGTGCTCCAGGGCGCGCTCGGCGGACATGAGCACGTCGTAGGCCGTGACCTTCTGGCGCTTCTTGCGCATGAGGCTGATGACGTCCATGCCCTCGCACGCGGCGAGCGACGCCAGCAGGTGCAACACGGGGTTCGGCGCGACGCAGTGCGGACCACTGTCCAGCGCGATGGTGCCGGCGGGGAACTGCGCGTCGAAGTGGAGTCCGTCGCCCTCCACGGTGCGGAGCGTGAGCGTGCCTTGAACGGTGGTCATGGTCGGGCGCTTTCCCTGGAGGACGTCGGCGACTCGGTGCCCGCTTCGTCCACGAGCGCCAGGTTCAACTCGTCGTCCGAAAGCACCGCGCGCCGGTTCATGATCTGAGACGTGTCGTGCTCGAAGAAGAAGTGGGTGATGTGGTCGATTCCCACTTCGATCTGCTTGCGGAAGCCGACCATCTTGATGAGGTAGGCCCCCGCCCACGCGAGCCACGCGAGCTTGCCCGAGAGCGGCAGCCCGAAGAGGTCCAGCACCGAGCTGTGCTTGCCGAGCGAGATGATGTAGCCGGCATCCTTGAAAGCAAACTTCTCCGCCGGCTGGTGCCGCGCCTCGCGCACGAGCGTGCGGCCCACGTGCGAGCCCATGGCGATCGCCGTCTGCGACAACTGCGGCTGCATGCGCCCATCCGGGCGTGGCGACGCGGCGCAGTCACCGACGACGTAGACGTGCTCGACCGGCGTCCCGTCCGGGCGCCGCGCGCGCAGGTACTCGTCCACCACGACGCGGCCGTCGCGGTGCAACTGGAGTGGAAGTTCGCGCACGAGCGCCGGTGGCGTCACGCCGGCGGTCCACACGATGGTGAACGCCTCGAGCCGCCGGCCGTCCGCGAGCACCACGGCGTGTGGCTCCACCTCGCGCACCGCCGCGCCCAGTTCCACGCGAACGCCTCGGCGCGCGAGGAAGCGGTGCACGTAACGCGAATGCTCCGGACGCGCCGCGGGCACCAGGCGGTCGCCGCCCTCCACCACGGTCACGGTCACGTGCGAGGGCGACAGCGACGGATAACGCGGCAGCAGTGTCTCGCGCGTCATCTCGATCAGCTCGGCCGCCACCTCCACGCCGGTGACACCGCCACCCACCATGACGAACGACAGCAGCCGGCTTCGCTGGGCGTCGGAGCGCGCCTGCTCCGCCATCTCGAACAACTCGACCACGCGTGCGCGCAGCGTCATGGCATCCACGAGCGTCTTGAACGGGCGGGCGTGTTGTTCGGCGCCGGGGACTCCGAACCAGTTCGTCACGCTCCCGGTGGCGATGACGAGCGTGTCCCACGCCTCCTCGAGCCCGTTGTGAAGCTCGACGACGTGCCGGTCGAGGTCGATGCGGATGGCCTTGTTCTTGTGGAACCGCACGCCGCGATGGCGCGACATCTCGCGCAATGGGTACACGATGTGCCGAGTCTCCACGGCGCCTACCGCGACCGCGGGAAGCAGCGGGTTGAACTGGAAGAAGTTCTCCTTGTCCACGAGCAGCGTGTCCCAGTAGCGGCGCGCCTCGCGCGAGCCGCCCACGGCACGTGCCACATCGAGCCCGCCGAACCCGCCGCCCAGGATCAGAAGTCTCCGCCCCGCCATGCGCTTCACACTAGGCGCTGTCCGGAAACTCCGCACGTGGCGCAATCGGAGACCGGCCCGGTTCGGCTTCGGGGGGTCCACTCGCTGCTCTGGTAGCTTGTGGGCATGCCGCTGGTCTCGGTGCTCCTGCCCGTGCGCGATGCCGCACCATGGCTCGCATCGTCGCTGGCGTCGCTCGCACGGCAGACCGTGGCGGACCACGAGGTCATCGCCGTGGACGACGGGTCCACGGATGGTTCGGGTGAGTTGCTCGACCGGGCGGCCCGCCGCGACACGCGACTTTTCGTCCACCACACGCCGCCTCGCGGCCTGCCCGCGGCGCTCAACCTGGCACTCGCCCGCGCGGCCGCTCCGTGGGTGGCGCGGCACGACGCGGACGACGTGAGCCATCGCGAGCGCTTCGCGCGTCAGCTTCGCCTGTCGGAGTCCGTGCCGGGCCTGGACGTCATCGGCACGCGGGTGAGGCTGTTCCCCGCCCACGCCTCCGGCGTCGGCATGCGCCGCTGGGCGGCATGGCACAACGCGCTCCTGGATCACGACGCGATGCGCCGTGAGCTGCTCATCGACAGTCCGCTCGCCCACGGGTCGGCGCTCATTCGGAGAGCCACGCTCGAGCGCGTGGGCGGATGGCATGAGCGCGGCTGGGCCGAGGATCTCGATCTCTGGGTGCGGCTCTATCGATCGGGTGCGCGTTTCGCCAAGGTCGACGAACCCCTCTACGGATGGCGACAGCACCCGGGCAGCGCCACGCGCACGGACGAGCGCTATTCGCATACGCGCTTCCTCGCGCTCAAAGTCGATGCGTTGTCGTCCCTGTTCATGCGCCAAGGGGAGAAGCCCACGCTGATCGGCGTCGGGCGCAGCCTCGCGCGCTGGCGCGACGCACTGGGTGAGAGAGTGGGTCAGTTCCTCGAGCTTCGACGCCCCTCCCTGCGAGTGAGTTCGCCACTTCACGCGCCCTTGATACTGGCTTTCCTGGCACCCGCGGCGCGTCAACGCTGGCGAATTCACCTGCGTACACAGAACATGCGAGAACTCAGGGACTTCATATTCGTGGCGTGACGCACGACTCCAGCCGCTTCTTCATTGACTTTGTACGCGAATGCGGATACGTCTTCGCGTCGAAGTGCGCTCCCCCTGAGCGCAAGTTTCCCCCCGGAACCGGAGGTAGCATGGCGAAGCGTCCGCGCAAGTCCTACACGCCGCAGAAGCGCGCCGAGGTCCTCGCGGCAGCCCAGAAGGGCAATCTCACTGCCAACGACGTGAAGAAGAAGTTCGGCGTGACGCCGGTCACCTACTACTCGTGGCGCAAGAAGGAGGGCCTGGTCGGTCGCCGCGGACGCCGCCCCAGCTTGCTCACGCAGTCGGGCGCCACCGGCAACATCGCCGTGCAGTTGCGCGCCGGTGTGCAGGCCAAGGTGCGCGCGATCATGCCGGGCATCGTGCGCGAAGAGGTCACGAACTACCTGAACGCGTTGTTCACCTCGAGTCGCCGCCCCGGCCGTCCGCGCAAGCTCCTCTAGCACGATCCCTCGCACACGAGCGCGGCGAGCCACCGTTCGCCGCGCTCGTCGTGTGAAACTCTCGGAGCCGCCGCTGTCGCCTGACGCTCTGCCCCGGTTCGCGTTCCCGCGCGCAGTCTGGCTCGTGCTCGCGTGTTCGCTAGCGCTTTCGCTGGGGCTGGCGACGTGGTTCCCGCTCGTGGACCCGGACGAGGGACGGAACGCCG
Source organism: Candidatus Eiseniibacteriota bacterium (assembly GCA_023249845.1). Classification (GTDB taxonomy): domain Bacteria; phylum Eisenbacteria; class RBG-16-71-46; order RBG-16-71-46; family RBG-16-71-46; genus JAIOPA01. The sequence continues at coordinate 3,220 of JAHFBW010000105.1, read as the reverse complement.
AGGTCGCGGCGGAGATGGCCGCCGACGGCGATCTCGTGATCCCGCACCTCGCGGGCGTGCCCTACCTGGACAAGCCGCCGGCGTTGTTCGCGATGGGCGCGCTCGCCATCCGCGCATTCGGACGCACGCCGCTGGCGCCGAGGTTGCCGGCCATCGTGTGCTCGCTGCTCACGATCGTTCTGCTCGCGCGCGCGGCGCGCCGCCTCGCGGACGAGCACCATGCCTGGCGCGCGGCCGCGTTGTTCGCGGCGGCGCCGCTCGCCGCCGTGATCGGCGCCTATGTCATCTTCGACATGCCGCTCGCGCTGTGCGTCACCGCCGTGTGGACGGGCCTGGCACTCGAACTCGAGCGCGGACCGTCGCGAGCACGCCGTGCGGGCATGTTCGGCGCGATCGCGTTCGGGTTGCTCTTGAAAGGCCCGGTCATGCTGGCGTGGGCGCTCGGAGGCAGCGTCACCGCCGCGCTGCTCCTGCGCGCCATGGCGCCGCTGCGCTGGCTCGCGTGGGCGCCGGGATGGTTGCTGGCGTTGGGTGTTCCCGGCTTGTGGTTCGCCGCCGCGTTGCAGCGACATCCCGAGTACCTGCGCTACGCGTTCCTCGAGGAGTCGCTCGAGCGGCTCACGCGAAGTTCGTTCGACCGGAACCAACCCGGGTGGTTCGTGCCGGCGGTGTTCGCGGGCGGAGCGCTGCCGTGGTCGCTCGCGACACCCTGGCGCCTCCCGGCTTCGAGAGCTTCGGTCGTCGCTGTCGCCTTCGTGCTGTTTTCGGGCCTGTTCTTCTCGTTTTCGCATTCCAAGCTTGTCACCTACCTTCTGCCCGCATTCCCGGCGCTCGCGTGGTGGGCCGCCGAGTGCTGGCGGCGCTCGCGCCGGCCCGCCTGGGTGTTCGCGACCATGCTGCTGTTCACACCATTGCTGCTCGCAATCGGCTCGGGCCGAATGCGCGAGGCGGCGGCGGACAGCTCCGGCGAGGGCCTGGCCCGGGCCATCGCCGGCTCGGGAGCGCGGACCCTCCGGTACGAGGACTGCTATAGTCCGGGCACGGATTTCCTGCTCGGGAAGCCCTCCACGGTGGTTTCAATACTCGGGAACCCGCTCACGAGCAACTACGCCGTGCGCTACCGGGAGACGCTCCGGGCGCGAGGGCTGTGGCGGCTGGTGGACGACCCCGCAGAGGCGCCGGTCGCGGACGTCATCGTGCGCGAGCGCCGGCGCGAAGGCGTTGCGCCCGAGGGCCACCTCGAGCTCTTCCGCGACGCACGCTTCGTCGCCTGGCGCCGCCAGGCGGACTGATCCAGGGGAGTCACGCGCATGTGCGGTATCGCTGGCTTGGTCGCACCGGACCTCTCCGCTCCCGAGAGGCTGGAACTGGTGCGCGCCATGGTGCATCGGCTGCGGCACCGTGGGCCCTCGGGCGAGGCGATGTGGGACGGCGGTGAGTGCGCGCTCGGCATCGCGAGGCTGGCCATCGTCGCGCCCCGCGAGCCCGTGCGCGTGCTCGAAAGCGAGACCGGCGATGTCGTCGGCGTCGCGAACGGCGAGATCTACAACCACCGGCCGATCGAACACGACTTGCACGCGCGCGGCCATCGACTGGCGCCCGGGCCCGACACCGCGCTGCTGCCGCACCTCTACGAAGAGCGCGGCCAGGACTTCCCCGAGATCCTGGACGGCATGTTCGCCGTGGCGCTTTGGGATCGCATGACGCGAACGCTGACGTTGGCGCGCGACCGCGCTGGAGAGAAACCGCTGTTCGTGGCTTCAAGCGGCCGCCGGTTCGCGTTTGCTTCGGAACCCGCTGCGTTGCTGTCGCTGCCGTGGGTGTCGCGCGATCCGTCGCCAGCGGGGCTGGCGCGTTACTTGGTCCACGGCTGCCTCGCGGGAGAGGATTCGGCGTTCGCGGCGCTTCGCCAGCTCCCGCCCGCGCACGTGCTCACGGTGAAAGACGGCATCGAGCGCATGCGGCGCTACTGGCGGCCATGGGACACGCTGGTCTACGAGGACGAGCGCCCGGCTCGCGTCAGGGACACGGAAGCGCTCGTGGAATCCACGTCGGAGGCGCTCTCCACCGCGGTGGCCTCGCGCGTTCCGGCCGAGGTGCCGTTCGGCGTGTTCTTGTCGGGCGGCGTGGACTCGGGGCTGGTCGCCGTGCTGGCCGCGCGTGCATGGCGACGGCCGTTCCCCACGTTCAGCCTGAAGCTGGATCACCGCGGCTACGACGAAGCACCGCTCGCGCGCCGAGTGGCACACGTCATCCGCTCCCGCCATCACGAGGTGGTGATGGGCCCGCGCGAGGGCGAGGAGGCGTTCGCGACGTGGGGCGCCGGACTGGACCACCCGCTCGGGGACCCGAGCCTGCTGCCCACGTGGCTGCTCGCTCGCTACGCGTCGCGCATCGTCCCCGTGGTACTCACGGGCGAGGGCGGCGACGAGCTGTTCGCGGGCTACCCCACCTATCTCGGCCACCGCCACGCGGCACTCGCCGACCGCTTGCCACGGCCGGTCGCGAACCTGCTCCTGCACTGGGCGCGGCGGTTGAGGCCGCGGCATCACCATGTCACGCTCGCGCACATGGCCGAGCGCTTCCTCTCGGTGCGCGGGCTGTCGCCGTTCGAGCGCCATCTCGCCTGGTTCGGGACCGCGCGCAGTGACGAGGCGCTGGCGTTCCTGGCCCCCGAGCTCCGCCGCCAGGTGGCGCGCGAGGCGCCGCTCGAGCACGCGCGCCACCTGGAGCGCGTGCTGGGCGACATGGAGTTGATGCGCGACGGCGTCGCACCGGGACTCACCGCGTACCAGCTGCTGGACTTCGAGACCTATCTCTCGGGCGACCTGCTCACGAAAGTGGATCGCTGCACGATGGCGCACGGCTTGGAGTCGCGCGCCCCGTTCCTGCGGGCCGCGCTCGTGGAGCACGCGCTGGGACTTCCAGAATACGCACGGCTGCGCGGCACGTCGGGTAAATGGGTGCTGAAGCGCGCTGCAGCTAGGCTCTTGCCACGCGAGATCCTGCGCCGGCGGAAGCAGGGTTTCTCGCCGCCGTTCTCGGCGTGGACGCGCGGCCCGCTGCGCGGGCTGGTGCTGGACGCGCTCGCGCCGGACCGGGTCACCGCCGGCGGCGTGCTGGACGCAGCGCAAGTGACGCCGCTGCTGCGTGCGCACCTCGATGGCCGCGAGGACCGCGGCCGAACGCTGTGGGCGCTGCTTTCGCTCCAGTCGTGGGC
>JAHFBW010000104.1 GCA_023249845.1 Candidatus Eiseniibacteriota bacterium | reverse complement strand
CACGGAGTCGAGCGGCTGGTAGCCATACGGCTCCTTCGTGGCCGGATCGTAGAGCGTTGCTCCCGGCCATGGCCGGTTCTGGAGCATCGCCGCGAGCGATTCGGGCAGCCTGCCGCGCGCGAGGTAGTGGTCGTCCACCGCGTTGTGCAGCAGCTCGATCTCGCGCAAACGCCGCTGGTCGAGCAGTTGCTTCCTCGCCACCGCGGGTGAGCCCGAGAGCCACAGTCCGATGACGGCCACGATCGCCACGACCACGCCGGCCACGCGTGCCAACCACGACGGCGACGTGACGCGCGGCGCTTCCTCTTCGTCGCGCCGCAGGCCGCCCATGTAATGCGTGAACAGCCAGCCCGCGATGGCGGCCACGATCGCGGCCTTGCTCAGGAACCGTCCGGTCAGCTCGCCCTTCAGGAGCCCGAGCAGCACCGCGATGAAGTCGCCGATCAGCACGCATGCGGCATTGAACAGCGTTAGGTAGGTGAGCCAGCGCCGCACGCCGGAGTTGCGCTTCTCGGGGTCGCGCGCCACGGCGCGGCCGGTGAGCCGCGCGGTGAACAGGTAGACCGGGAACGCCACGAGCAGCGACGCCACGCCGAAGCGCACCCACTCGCGCGTGCGATTCCACACGTTGTCGTCCACGGCGGGATCGGGCCAGGTGCGCTCGACGAGCGCGAACAGGATGGCGCCGCTGTGGAACGCCACCAGGTAGAGCGACACGAACAGGAGCAGGTAGAGAAACGCCTCGCGCGGCGAGAGTCCGACGCGCCGGCGCGGCACGGGCATGCCGATCCCGGCGTCGTGCCAAGCCGCGAGCTCGGCCTCGATCTCGTCGTCGGGCCAGCGGGCGTCGCGGAGTGCGGCGCGGATCGCGTCGCGGCTCGCGCCACCGGCGAGCGCGTCGCGGACGAAACTGTGGAGGTCGGAGTTCATCCGGGGGCGCAGTCTGCCCGCGGTTCCGCGGGCAGTCCAGCTTGCCGCCAGAAGCCCCTTGCGCTCCCCACCGCACCGCGCTATAGTTAACCACATGGTTAACCGTCAACGCGATCCGCTCGACGCCGTTTTTGGGGCTCTGTCCCACCCGGCGCGCCGTGGCATGCTGCAGCGGCTGGCCATGGGAGCGGCGAGTGTGGGCGAGTTGGCCGCGCCCTACCGCATGTCGGCCCCGGCGATCTCGAAGCACGTGCGCGTGCTCGAATCCGCCGGCCTCGTGAGCCGCGAGCGGGACGGGCGCGTGCATCGCATGGATCTGTCGGGGAGCACGCTGGCCCAGGCGCTCCACTGGCTCGACCGCAATCACCGCTTCTGGGCCGCGCGCCTCGATTCACTGGCGGCGTTCCTCGAAGCGCCCCAACAACAGGAGAAAGCCCCATGGCCAAACCCATCGCCACCACCGGCTTCGCGCTCACGCTCGAGCGCACGATCGCGGCGACGCCGGAGCGCGTCTTCGAGGCATTCACGCAGGCGGAGAAGCTAACGCGCTGGTTCGGTCCCACCGACGAGTATTCTTCCGTCGTTCACGTGCTCGAACCCCGGCCCGGCGGGCGGTTTCGCTTCGAGATGCGCAGTCCCAGCGGTGTCTCGTCGGTGGCGTTCGGCACCTACGAAGAAGTGACGCCCCCGAGCCGCCTGGTGTTCTCATGGACCTGGGAGGGCAAACCCGAGCATCAGACGAGCCGCATCACCGTGATCATCGAGCCGCAGGGCGCGGGCGCGCGCCTCGCGCTCGTGCAGGAACAACTGCCCACGGCCGAGTCCGTGGACGCACACACCAAGGGCTGGACGGCTTGCCTCGACCGGCTGGTCCGCTCGTACTGACCACTCCTACCCGAGCGCGCGCCGCCGGTGACCGCCGGCCCCGCCCGCTCGCATCACGCAAAGGGGATCATCATGGCCACCACGACACAGCCCACCACCGAGCGCGAGCACTACCTCGCCTCGTTCGAGCGGGAGTACGAGATCACGCTGCGCACGCTCAAGGCCTACCCGGCCGGGCACGCACAACTCAAGTTCGCCGAGCGATCGAACACCGCCTCCGAAACGGCGTGGACGCTCGTGATCTCGCAGGCGATCGTCGAGCCCATCCTGACGGTGCCGAGCCTCATGCCGCAGGCGCCTCCGCCAGTCCCCAACGATTGGAAGACGCTCGTCGCGGCGTTCGAGAAGGCGCACGCGGACGCCACCAAGGCGCTCGACAAGCTGAATGACGCCACGTTCCAGAGTCCGATCGTGATGCCGGTGGGACCCGGTGGCGCCACCGCGCCCATGCGGCGCGCGGACGCACTGTGGATGATGCTGTTCGACACCGTGCACCACCGCGGCCAGCTCTCCGTGTATCTGCGCGCGTCGGGCGCCAAGGTGCCGAGCATCTACGGGCCGAGCGGCGACGAGCCGTGGAATTGAGTTGAAGCGGCACCGCTAAGGTTCGGGGAGCCGTCGCGAGCTGCGATCGGCTCCCCGAGTCGTTTGCGCCCGTGACGCTCTAGACCAGCGCCAGCCCCATCCTGCCCTGCAGCCAGAGGAGCCCTTGCAGCGCGAGCATGGACGTGATCCCGGCGACGATGTCGTCGGCCACCACTCCCCAGCCGCCGGGAAGGCGCTGAATCTCCCGCGCGCCGAGCGGCTTCCAGATGTCGAAGAAGCGGAACAGGAAGAACGCCGCCACGAACACCGTGATGCGATGCGGCGCGAAGAGCAGCGCGAGCGTCTGGCCGATGGCCTCGTCGATCACGATGGGGCCGGCGTCGTGGCCCAGGTCCTTCTCCGCCTCCCCCGCCGCCCACACGGCCACGAGCGTTCCCAACGCGAGCAGCACGAAGAACACCGGCCGCGAGGGCACTGGCAGGAACCACGCGACCAGCGTCACCAGCGCGCTGCCGGCGGTGGCGGGCGCCACCTTGCTCCAACCGGCGGGCCCCAAGCTCGCGAGCCAGACGACCGGGCGCTTCACGGGCGCGCGGGTTCGTCCGGGTCGGGCTCGCTCGTGCGTTCCACCACGGTCGTGACGCCATGCGCGGCCGAGCGCGGTGTCGCGCTCGCGGGTGACGCGGCGGGCACGACGATCGAGGGCGGCGAGCCGGGCACGGCGACGATGCGCTTGGCCGCCCCCTGTGGGGCGGGCGACATGTGCGGCGACCAGCCGGCATCAGGCGCGGTCGAGGCTGGCGCGGGCCTGGTGACGGTCGCCGGTGTCGCGGCGGCACCGGCGACCGCGCCGACCGCTACCGGCGTCGCAGGAGCACGAGCTGCCGCGCCCACCGGAACGGGCGTCGCGCGGGCAGGTACTGGCGCCGGCACCGCGATCGCGGAAGGCGCAGCGGGCGCAGTGGCAGCGGCCGCCACCGGCGCGCCACTCGGCGTTGCTGCCGCGGTTCCGGTGCCGAGCCTCGCCAGCACCGCCTTGCACGCGGCGCGCAACGTTTCCGATACGCCCTTCCCCTCGGAGGCGGTCGCCTCGAACTCCGGCCAGCCGTTCGGGTTCAGCGAACGGCGCAGGCGCTCGAGGGGCAGGGCCACGGCCGAGTCGCGCTTGTTCCACTGGAACACCCACGGGATGCGCGCCAGCGCCGGCCCGGTGATGCCGAGCGTGCGCAGGTGGTCGTTCAGGTCGATCAGGGAATCGCGGTTCGCGGCCTCACGCGCAGGATGCGAATCGGCCACGAACACCAAGCCATCCACGCCCTGGAGCACGGCGCGGCGCGACAGCCGGTAGTAGACCTGGCCGGGCACGGTATAAAGGTGGAAGCGCGTCAGGAAGCCGTTCACCTGCCCCAGATCGATGGGCAGGAAGTCGAAGAACAGCGTGCGCTCTTGATCCGTGGCGATCGAGATCATCTTGCCGCGGCGTTCTGGCGGCAGCCGATCGTGCAGCGACTTGAGGTTTGTGGTCTTGCCACACAGCCCCGGACCGTAATACACGATCTTGAAGTGGATCTCGTGCGTCCGGTGGTTGATGAGCGCCAAGGTGCTGCTCCTCCGGACGCGACGCGGCTCACTCGCCGAAGAGCGCGTCGACCTCGTGGGATGCGGCGGCCGCGAAATCCGGGGCGGCCTCGAACGCCGGCTCCGACGTCTCGGCGATGCCCACCTTCTCGAACAGGCCGCGGAACACCAGGTCCAGCAGGTCCGCGCCCCGCCGCGAGCGGATGCGCACCAGGCCCAGCGTGCTGCGGCGGTCGAAAACGACGGACAGGATGACGCGGTCGGCCAGCATGCGGGAATAGACCGAGCGGGCGCGGCCCTCGTTGACGACGGCGTCCACGGCGGGCTCACCCAGGAGCAGGGCCAGCTCGGCATTGGCGGTGAAGTCGGCCGCAGCCAGGCTGGCGAACGACGTGACGTCGAAGTCGTCCACGCGGCCGGCCGAGGTGATCACCTGGCCCGAGCGATCGATCAGGTGCGCCGACAGAGCGTTGGTGCGCTGGAGCAGCTCGTCGAGCACCTCGTCGATGCGCCTGAAGTCGTTTTCAAACAAGGTCCACTGCGGCATGGCGCTCCCCCGCCGGCGGCGGATGTGCGTTGACCGAGCCTGAGGAACCCTGTGGCACGTCCGTGTTCCCAATCGGGAGTGGTACCACGGTAGGGGCGGCGGCCACAAGCCAAGTCTGCACGGCGGTTTGGGCCGGTCGGCCGCGCTCAGTCGTGCTCGTCCTCGATCTCGCCGACGATCTCCTCGATGATGTCTTCGAGCGTGACGATGCCCATGAACCGCCCCTCGGCGCCTCGGACGACGGCCATCTGGCGGCGCTCGCGGCGGAACAGGTTCAGGGCCCGCGCCAGTGACTGGTCGGGATCCACGTAGAGCGCGGGGTACATCGCGTCCTCCAAGATGACCAGGTTCATCAGGCTGAAGATGTGGAACAGGTCCTTCGTGTTGACGATGCCGACGACGTTGTCCGGCTCGCCGTCCCACACCGGCATGCGCGTGTGCGCACTCATGCGCGCGGTCTCGAGCACATCGTCGGGCTTGGCGTTGCGCGCGAGTGTCACCACCTTCTCGCGCGGCACCATGACGTCGCGCACTTTCTTGTCCGACAGCTCGAACACGGCGCGCGCGTATTTCGCTTCGTCGGGCTGGATGACGCCGGCCTCCTGACCCTCCTCGATGAGCATGTCGATCTCGTCCGGGGAGTGCACCTGGCTGCTGGTCTTGACCGGCGGCAGCCGCATCTGGCGCACCACCCAGTTGCCGGCGCCGTTCATGAGCCGGATGAACGGCCGGAACACGCGGCCGAACACGAGCAGGGGTGTGGCCACCACCAGCGCCACGTCGGCGGCGCGCTCGAGTGCCACCGCCTTGGGCGCCAGCTCGCCCAGCACGACGTGCAGGAACGTGATGATGAGGAACGCCAGCGCCACGGCGGTGCCGTGCGTGACCGCATCGCTCCAGGGACCGGGGATGGCGTGGAACAGCGGCCGCAACAGGTGCGCGAGCGCCGGCTCCCCGAGCCAGCCCAACGCCAAGCTCGAGAACGTGATCCCCAACTGCGTCGCGGCGATCGAGTCGTCCAGCTTCTCGATGGCGTCACGCACCGAGAGGGCGCCGAAGCGTCGCTGCTGCACGAGCTCTTCCACGCGCGTCCAGCGCACCGTCACCAGCGAGAACTCGGCGGCCACGAAGAAGCCGTTCAATGCCACGAACACGAACACCAGCACGAGCTGGATGACGTCGTACAGATAGGGCACGGCGGCGGCCGCCTTCTAGTCCACGTCGCGGCGCCCTTCGAGGGCGCGCGCGAGGGTCACCTGATCGGAGTACTCGATGTCGCTGCCCATGGGCACGCCGCGCGCGATGCGCGTGACGCGCACGCCCAGTGGCGCGAGCAGTTTGGAGAGGTAGAGCGCCGTGGCTTCGCCGTTCACGTTGGGATTGGTGGCGAGGATGACCTCCTTGACCTCACCGCCGCGCAGGCGTGCCAACAGCTCGCGGATGCGCAACTGCTCCGGGCTCGTGCCCTCGAGCGGCGACAGCGCGCCGCCCAGCACGTGATAGCGCCCCGGGAACTGCCCGGTGCGCTCGAACGCCAGCACGTCCACGGGCTGCTCCACCACGCACAGCACGCGCACGTCACGGCGCGGGTCGCCGCACAGCGCGCACGGATCGGTCTCGGAGAAGTTGCCGCACGTGGAGCAGAAGCCCACGCGCTCGCGCACCGCGCGGATGGCCTCGGCGAGCCGCAGCGCGTCCTCCTTGGGCACGCGCAGCAGATGGAGTGCCAGGCGCTGCGCGCTCTTCAGGCCGATGCTGGGGAGCTTCTCCAGCTCCTCGATGAGGAGTTCCAGGTACTTCGAGCTGTACACGGGGGCCGGCGCGCTAGAAGGGCAGGTTGAAGCCGCCGGTGACCTTGGAATAGGCCTCGGCCATCTTCTCCTGCGACGTGCGCTGCGCCTCGCCCACGGCGGTGATGACCAGGTCCTCGAGCACGGTGACGTCCTTGTCGTCGAGCGCCTTGGGGCTGATCTTCAACTCCTTCAGCATCTGCTTGCCGTCCACCACGGCGTGCACCAGCCCGCCGCCGGCGCTCGCCTCGTAGCGGTGGCCGGCGAGCAGCTCTTGAAGTTCACTCATCTGTTTCTGCATCTTCTGCGCCTGCTTCATCATGTCGCCGAAGCTCTTCATCATGCGCTGCGATCTCCTCCGCGCGGGGCGCGGTCGATGACTTCGCCGTCGAACACTTCGATGGCCCGGTCGATCATGGGCTTGAGACTCGCCTCGCTGCTCGCCGCGCGGCGCTCGACCACCGTTGGCCCCGTGGTGCAGCGAAGCGCGATCGGCCGTCCGAACGCGCGCGAGAGCGCCTCCTGCACGATGGGCCGGTGCTCGGCGGTGTCGATGACCGAGCGATGCAGGTCGTCCATGGCGAGCAGCAGCGTGTCACCGGCGACCCCCACCAGCCTGCTCTCCTCCAGGAACGCGCCAAGCATGCGCTTCTGGCCGTTCACCGCCGCGATCGCCTGCTTCCATGTGTCCTCGATGCCGCCGTCCAGCTGCACCTCGTCGTCGAGCGTGGCCGTGGACGACATGGCGGGCCGTTCGAACACCGTTGGCGCGCTCGCCGCTATCGCCGGCGGCGGAGCGGGCGCGCTGGCGGAGGCGCGTGGCGGGGTGAACCCGGCGCTCGGCGTACTCGCCGCGGGCCGGGCGGGTGGTGGCGTGAAGCCTTGCGTGCGCGAGCCGGGAGTACTCGCGGCACGCGGCGCGCTGGCCGAGCCGGCGTCGCCGGTCGCCCGCGTCGGGGCTCCCCCGTTCAGCCGGTTCTCCAGCGACTCCAGCCGCTCGAGCAGCGTGGCGATGGATTCCGCGGGCTCGAGTGTGGCCATCTGCATCACTGCCGCCTCGAGGTGGACGAGCGGCTGCGGCGAATCGCGCATGGGCCACTGACACTCGGCCGCGAGGCGCATGAGTCGGAGGATGTCCGTGTCCGCCCAGCCCTCGCCCTGCCGCTTGAGTCTCGCCAGGTCCTCGTTGCTCGCCGCCACCAGCTCATGGCCACGCTCGGCGTCAACTTTGAGCACGAGCACGTTTCGGAAGTGTTCTGCCAGCCCCTCAGCCAGCTCGCGCGCGTCGGCGCCCTTGTCGAACGCGGCGTGGAGTTCTCGCAGCGTGCCCTGCGGGTCGCGCGCGAGCACCGCGCCGGCGATCAAGAAATACGCCTCGTGGTCCGGGATGCCCAGCACCCGGCGGACGATGACTTCGTCAATCGCCGGCTCGCCGGAGCTCACCACCTGGTCCAGCGCCGAGACCGCGTCGCGCATGGAACCCTCGCCCTTGTGGGCGATCAGGAGCGCCGCGCCGTCGGTGAGCGTGAACCGCACGCCCTCGGCGTCGGCGGCCTCGCGCTTCTGGATCTCGAGCAGCCGGTCGGCCACGCGCCGGATGGGCACGCGCGCGAAGTCGTAACGCTGCGTGCGCGAGCGGATCGTGTCCGGCAGCTTTTGTGGGTCGGTCGTGGCGAAGATGAACACCAGGTGTGCCGGCGGCTCCTCGAGCGTCTTCAAGAGTGCCGCGAACGCGTCGGCCGAGAGCTGGTGCACCTCGTCGATGATGACCACGCGATGGCGACCGCCGGTGGGTGCGAAGCGCACGTTCTCGCGCAACTGCTGCACGTCGGCGATACCGCGGTTGCTGGCGCCGTCGATCTCGAGCACGTCGAGCGAGACGCCGGAGGCGATCTCGGTGCACGACGTGCAGCGGCCGCATGGCTCGGCGGCGGTCGCGATCGCGCTCGGGTCAGTCGCGGCTCGCTTGCCCGCCGCCGGCGCCGCACGGTTCTCGCAATTGAGAGCCTTGGCGAGGATGCGCGCGCTGGTGGTCTTGCCCACGCCGCGAGCACCCGTGAACAGGAACGCCTGCGCCGTGCGTCCCGAGGCCAGGCCGGCCGTGAGCACGCGCGTCACGTGGTCCTGCCCCACCAGGTCGGCGAAGACCTGGGGCCGGTACTTGAGCGTCAGCGCGCGATGGGCCATGGAGCGAAGGAGACCGTGCGGTGAGCGGTTGGCCCCGGGCGGCTTTCGCCGCGACAGAACCCGTGCCGCGAGGGGAGCGATGCCGCGAGATAAGCGGGCCAGGTGGTCCAGCGGCACACCCGAAGGTTTGCTTACCGCTGCTACCTTCCGGTCCTGACGGGGTTCACAAGTCCGGGTTGCGCTGGGCCTGGCCCAAGCCGAAGGGAATGGTGGAGATGATCGGGATCGAACCGACGACCTCCTCGTTGCGAACGAGGCGCTCTCCCAACTGAGCTACATCCCCACTCCAAAGAGGGCTCGGCACCCGCGGCCACGCGCACCATCGAGGCGCGTCGGGCAGGGGGCGCCGAAGCGCGGCGATACTAGCAGCCTGCACAGTGCGGTCAAGCATGCCGCGCGTCACAACGCGTTGGGCGCCGGAGGGTTCCCCGGCGCCCGTGCGACGCGATGGATGAACGATTCTTCGAGCTAGCTGACCGTCGTGCGCGTGCGCGCGACGCACTCGTCGCAGCGGCCGAACAGATAGATCTCGTGCCCCTGCACCTCGAAGCCGTTGGGCGCGTTCCCCTCGCAGGGGCAGGCGCATCCGAACCAGTCGAATACTCGGTGGCACGACGTGCAACGGAAGTGATGGTGATGCTGCATGCCCGCGCGCTCGTAGCGCGGCGCTTCTCCTGGCAGGCCCACCTGCGCGATGGCTTGGTCGTCGATGAGGCGCTTGATCGTGCGGTAGACGGTGGCCATCCCCAGGCCGGGCGCCATGTGGCGCGCTTCCTGGAAGATCTCGGGGGGACTCAAGGGCCGCCCGGACTTCTCGAGGACGGTGTGGATGGCCTTCCGCTGTGCCGTGGTGCGTTCCATTTCGGGGGGTCTCCAGTGTTCGCTCGCGGCGCCGGCCGGTCATCGGCCAGAGCGAGTCAAGTGCGGGCCAGGGGGGTTAACGGCATGCCTGCAGTGCGTCTCGAACACATCGTGAATCTGGCGGAGAGAGAGGGATTCGAACCCTCGAGGCGGTATTAGCGCCTACACGATTTCCAATCGTGCTCCTTCAACCACTCGGACACCTCTCCAGGGCACACGGCTGCACAGAGCAAGCCACGAGGTCGGTGTTCCAACACGGCGACACGGGCGGACCCGGCGGCAAGGCGCAGTGCGGAAAGCTCTTGGGGAATCTGGCGGGGT
>JAHFBW010000393.1 GCA_023249845.1 Candidatus Eiseniibacteriota bacterium | reverse complement strand
GTCGCGACCGCCGATAGGTGTCGCCCGGCCTCACGAGAAGCTCGCGGCGCGCGAGCGACTCACGGAGGCGACCCGTGCCCTGGTAATCGATGCGCCCGAAGGTGTAGCGCGGCCCCTCGTTGACGTCGTAGCGGACGAGGATCGCGAGCGGGTCGGGCACGCCGCGCTCCGCGCTCGCGAGCGTACTGGGCCGGTAGCCCCGTTCCTGGTAGAGCCGCGAGATCTGCAACGTGTCGATGGCGAGGAACGCGGGGTCGTACGGGCGGCCGGGCCGGGCGAGCAGCTCGCGGCGCAGCTCGCGGTCATGGAAAGCCGTGACTCCCGCGAGCGTGACGTGCGCGACGCTCGAGCGGCTCCCCTCCTCGATCACGAACACGACACGCGCCGAGGACGGGTCGTTCGTGGACGCGAGCACCCAGTGAACGCGCGCGTCCAAGTAGCCGTGGTGGCGGTAGAGCGCCGCGATGCTCGCGGTGTCGGCCCGCAGGTAATCGAGTCGCAGCGATGGCCGTTCGCGCCACGGCAGGTGCGACGGGCGGCGGGTCTTCAAGTTCGCCGTCTTCAACTCCCGCCTGCCCAGGCGATGCATGCCCTGGTACTTGACGCTGGAGATCAGGCGCAGCTGCTCGGGGAGCTCGCCCTGGAGCTGGGCGAGCGACGACGCCGGAAACAGCAGGGCCAGCGTCGCGAGGACTGCGATGCTCGCGCGGCCCCGCCTACCGCTGGGAGGGCGCAACCGTGGTCGTCTCCCGGGGAGCCTGGTCGATGGCACGCAGGCGCTGGAACGGTCGCATGAGATCCTTGGACAGGATGAAGACGAATAGCGTCCCCACCAGCACCAAACCCACCTTCTGGAAGTTCATGTAGGTGCGCCCCGACACGGCGCGGCGCCTGAGTCCCTCGAGCAGCGCGAGCGTGATGTGTCCGCCATCCAGGAGCGGCACCGGCAGCAGGTTGAACGCCATGATCGCGATATTGATGAGCGCCATGAGGTAGAGCCAACGGTCGAGTCCGCGCCGCGCGGAGTCGCGCGCCATCTGTCCGATGAAGATGGGGCCGCCTACCGACTCGCGGTAGTAGGCGGGCCGCGTGATCGTGAGCCACAGGCTGCCGTACACGTCCCCGATCATCCGGCCCGTGCCGCGGAACGCCGCCGGCACCGCCTCTGTCACGGAAAGCCGCTCGGTCCACTCCATGCCGCGCTGGGCCTCGATCCCGATCAACGCGCCTTCACCCGTGCCGTCCACGCGCATCGGAACGATGATGAGGCCGAACGCCGTCCCGTCGCGCTCCAGCTGGAACAGGATCGGCTGGTCGGCGTGCCCGCGGATCCCGCTGGCGATGTCGCTGAACGTTCGGACGCGCACGCGGCCGACCTGCAGCACCTTGTCGCCCTCCTTCACGCCGGCGCGATACGCGGGCATGCCGGTGCTGACCGCGCCGACGATGGGTGGCGGCGGCGGTGGTGAGAGGTCGCGGAGCACCTGCTTCATGCGTTCGATCGGCAGCTCCACCGTGTAGGCGTGACCGTCGCGGGACAGCTCCATCTTCGAACTCGCGCGCTTGTCCATATCGTGGGCTGCCGCCTCGAGCTCGTGCCACGTGATGAGCGCGTGGCCGTCGAAGCGCGTGAAGTGGTCGCCTTCGCGCAGGCCCTGCGTGTACGCGAACGTGCTGTCCGGGAGCGGCCCCAGCACGTTCGGCCAGTCGGGCTGCTGCACGCCCACCAGGAATGTGAGCACGAGCACGGCGAAGCACGTCACCAGGTTCGCGGCCGGGCCGGCCACGGCGATGATCACCCGGCCGAACCACGGGTGAGTGAGGAAATTCTCGGGGCCGCCCGCCGGCATGCTCCCGTCCACTTCGAGATGGTCGCCGGCCATCTGGACGAATCCGCCGAGCGGGATCCAGGACAGGCAGTAGCGCGTGCCGCCTCGCGAGAAGCCGATCATCTCGGGACCCATGCCGAGCGAGAACTTGAGGACCGTGACCCCCCGCCACTTGGCGGCGAGGAAGTGTCCCAGCTCGTGCACGAAGATGACGATGCCGAGCAGCACGATGCCCGGCACGAACTCACCGATACCCACGGCTCCTCCTTGTCCCACGGGAAGTTGCGCGAAGTTACTCTCGTGACTTCTGAAGCGTCAAGCGTCTCCAGTGTCATCGGCCTCGCGAATGCGCCGCGAGAGACAGGGAACGGTCAAGCGCGTCGCGCGCGCACTTCAAGCACCTCGCGGTAGGCCGCGAGTGTGCCCTCGGCGGTGTGCGAGATCCCGAATGCCTCCACCCCAGTCAGCGCGTGTCGCGTCCAAGTCTCACGCAGATCGGCGCGCTCGAGCGCTTCGACGACTGCCGCGGCGAGCGGACCGGGTTCGAGACCGTGCACGAGCCTCCCGGTGTCCCCGTCGCGCACCACCTCGGGGACTCCGCCCACCGCGGTGGCCACGATCGGCACACCGAGCGCCTGTGCGTCGAGCAACGACGTACACAGCCCTTCCAGGTAACTGGAGAGCACGAACAGGTCAAACTGGCGGAGCAACGCCACCGCGTCCGACCGGAAACCGAGCAGGTGGATCCTGGACTCGAGTCCG
>JAHFBW010000103.1:8177-9817 GCA_023249845.1 Candidatus Eiseniibacteriota bacterium | reverse complement strand
AGCAGCGCGCGGATCTCGCCGGTCGCGGCGCGCTCGAGCAGCCGTCCGCCTTCGCCCGCGAACGTGCCGTGGGGCCCAAGCCCCGGGACCTGTCCCGCCTTGGCCCCGGTGGGGGCCACGCGGGACACGAACACGATGGGAGGGAGCGGGCGCGGCGAGCCGTTCGCGGCGAGCGCGGCTCCCAGCAGTGCGATCGCGAGCGCGAACTGCCGCGCGGCCGAGCGCGCTCGACCAAGCATGGCACGCATGTTCGGGATGCTACACTCGCCCGTCCGCCGCGTCCCCCAAGCTCCGAGGAGTCCGTGACCGAAGCACTCATCGTGTTCACCGCATTCGCCAATGAGGCCGACGCCGCGCGCGTGGCGCGCACGCTCGTCGAGGAGCGGCTCGTGGCCTGCGCCAACCTGATCCCCGGGGCGCGCTCGATCTATCGCTGGCGCGAGGGCGTGCAGGACGAGCGCGAGGTCGTGGTGCTCATGAAGACGCGCAAGCAGGACTGGACCGCGCTCCTGTCGCGATTGCACGACCTCCACCCGTACGAGACCCCGGAATGCATCGCTGTGCGCATCGCGGCAGGCGCGCCGCGCTACATGGCGTGGCTCGAGGAGTCGCTCGCTCCGGAGGGTTCGTGAGCGCCGCGGATCCGGTGTACCCAGGCGCCGCCGTGGGTGGCGCTGGCGCGCTCGTGCTCGCGATCGAGACCTCCTGTGATGACACGTCGGTGGCCGTGCTCGAGCACGGTACGCGGCTTCGCTCGCACCTGATCGCGGGGCAGGACGTGCACAGGCTCTACGGCGGGGTCGTGCCCGAGTTGGCGTCGCGCGCGCACCTGGAACTCCTGCCCGCACTGGTCGAACGCTCCCTCGCTGAGGCGGAGCTGACGACCGGCGACCTCACCGGCCTCGCGGTCACGCATGCGCCGGGGCTCGTGGGTTCTCTCGTCGTGGGCGTGGCGTTCGCGAAGGCCTGGGCGATGGCGCTTGAGCTGCCGCTCGTGGGCGTGAACCACATCGAGGCGCATCTCCATTCCTCCTCGCTCGAGCACGGCGACAGCCCGTGGCCAGCAGTGGCGCTCGTGGTCTCGGGCGGCCACACCGAACTTGTGGAGGTGCGGGGGCTTGGCGACTACCGCTGGCTCGGGGCGACGCTCGACGACGCGGCCGGCGAGGCGTACGACAAGGTGGCGAAACGGCTGGGACTCGGCTTTCCGGGCGGGCCCATCCTCGACCGGCTGGCGGCCCAGGGCCGGGCGGACGCGTTCCTCCTGCCTCGCCCGATGCTCGACCGACCGGGGCTCGACTTCTCGTTCTCGGGGCTCAAGACCGCGGTCGGGAACCTGCTCAAACCCCTCGGAGACCCACCCTACCCGGACGCGCTGGTCCGGGATGTGGCCGCCTCGTTCCAGGCGGCGGTGGTCGGCTCGCTCGTGGCGAAGTGCGGCCGGGCACTGGACCAGACCGGCGCTGGGGCGTTGAGCTTGGGCGGTGGTGTGGCCTGCAACCGGCAGCTGCGCAACGACCTGGAGTCTCTGTGCGGGCCCCGGGGAGTGGCTGTCCGCATCCCATCACCCAGGCTCTGCGCGGACAACGCCGCGATGATCGCGTGGGTGGGGGCGCGCCGGCTCGAGCGGGGGGAGCGGG
>JAHFBW010000103.1:0-8167 GCA_023249845.1 Candidatus Eiseniibacteriota bacterium | reverse complement strand
GAGCGGGCCGGGGAGGACCTCGACGCGGCGGCCTCGCTCGAGGCCTCGGGGCTTCCGATCGGCTGACGGGGGGGCCTCCGGGCGGGAAATCCCGCAAGCCCCAGCCCCGACAAGCCGATAACGCCATCGACACGGCCCGCCGCCGACGAATCGTGCGAAGCATTTCGCGGTGCGAGTCCCGATTCGCAATACGACCGCATCACCCCCGGGAGAGCGATTTGGAGAAGCAGCGCATCCTCATCGCGGACGACGAGCGCGACATCCGCGCCGTGCTGCGTACGCGTCTCGAGCTCGAGGGCTTCGCCGTCATCGAGGCGTGCGACGGCGTCGAAGCCGTGCGCATGGCGCAGGATGAGACGCCGGACCTGATCGTGCTCGACGTCATGATGCCGGAGCTCGACGGCGTCGAGGTCTGTGATCGGCTGCGCGCATCGTTCACGACGCGACACATCCCGGTCATCATGGTCACTGCGAAGGCCCGACCGGACGACAAGCTGTCCGGCCTCGCGAAGGGCGCGAACGACTACATCACGAAGCCCTACGACATGAAAGAGCTCACCCAGCGCGTGCGGAACGCGCTGGATTGGAGCCGCCAGCAGCGCTCGGCGAGCCCGCTCACCGGGCTTCCCGGCAACCATTCCCTCAACGCCGAGATCCGCCGCCGGCTCGGCGAAGACCGGCCGTTCGCTCTGCTCCAGATCGACATCGATCATTTCAAGGCGTTCAACGACTACTACGGCTACGGCCGCGGCGACGAGGCGATCCAGCTGCTCGCGCGCATTCTGTCGGAATCCGTCTATCGCACCGGCGACACGGCCGGATTCGTGGGACACATCGGCGGCGACGACTTCGTCGTGCTCTGCTCGTGCGAGGCGGCCGAGCCTCTGGGCGAGGCGATCATCGATTGGTTCAACACGGCCGCCACGGACCTCTACGACGTCGAGGATCGCTCCCGCGGTCACGTCGAAGTGCTGAACCGTCGGCACGTCGTGGAGCGCTTCCCGCTCATGAGTCTCACGATCGCGCTGGTGAGCACCGACCGCGTGCCGGTCACTCACCTCGCTCAACTCATCGATATCGCGCAAGAGCTCAAGGCGCACGGAAAGGGCATTCCCGGCAGTGTCATGGTGGGCGAACGTCGCCGACGCCAGGATCCGCCGACGGAGACTGAACAGAAGGTGGCCTGATGGACGCCAAGGACGACGTCGACGGCGCCGGCTCGCGGGAACTCTCCCGCGGGACGGCCACGCTCCTTGCGGAGGCGGTGCTGGCGCTGCGCGCCACCAACGACCTCGCCGTTTCCTGGGATCTCGCCCGCCAGCACCTGCACGAGGCGCTCGGCTCGGCGCACGCCTGCCTGCTGCGAGTGGATCGTCGCAGCGGCGCGCTGTTCCTCTATGAGGAGTCCGGCGTCGAGACGCCGTACCTGGCCGAGCACGGTGGTCCCGTCGAGTGGGTGATGCGCAACGACCGCGCCCGGTTCGACGAGACCTTCGCTGAGGACATGTCGCGCGAGACCCTGCTCTGGCACGAACCCCCGGTGTCGCTCGCGACGCTGCCGCTCGTGGCGGGCAGCACGGCGTACGGATTCCTGCTCGTGGGCTTCGCCCAGCCCCACGTGTTCAATCCTCAAGAGCGCCTGCTGCTCCAGACGATGGGCGACGCGCTGGCACTCGCCATCGAGCGCGTTCACTTGCGGCGTGCGCTCGAAGACGAGCGCGCCCAGGCCACCGGGCTCGAGCGCCGGCTCGCGTCGTCGCAGGAGTTCTCGGCCGGCCTCCTGAACCTGGTCGCGACCGAGCTCCGGAGCCCGCTCGCCTCGGTCAAGGCCTATAGCGAATCGCTCGAGATGGTGGCGCCGCATGCGAAGAGCACGCGCACGCGCTTCCTGGGCGTCATCCACGAGGAGTGCGACCGCATGGCGACGCTGCTCGCCGACGTGAGCGATCTGTCGCGCATCGAGGGCGGCGAATGCACGTTGCGCCTCACGGCGACGACGATGCGCGAGCTGGGCCGCGCCGCGCTCGACCGGCTGAGCGACTCCGCGCACCAGCGCGGCGTCCTGCTGCAGCTCGACGCAGACGACACGCGCGTCGAGGTGGACGTGGACCTCATGCGTCGCGGTATCGAGAACCTCGTCCACAATGCCATCGAGTTCTCGCCGCTCGGCGGCCACGTCATGCTGTCGCTCTCCGGACGGCCCGAGGACTGGACCTGCGTCGTGCAGGACGAGGGCCCGCCGCTGCCCGACGAAGACCTGGGGAGCGTGTTCGAGCACTTCCATCGCGCGCGCCGCGAACCGCCTCCCGGCTCACCCGCCGCGACGCGCGGCCCGGCCGCCTCTCGCCTGGGACTCGCGATCGCGCGCGGCATCATCGAGCTTCACGCCGGACACCTGTGGGTCGAACAGCCGCCCGGGGTCGTGGGCGGAAAGACGCCCGGGCCGCGCTTCTGCTTCAACGCGCCCGCTCGCCAGACGGCCTCGGCCCGTGCCCGCCGCGTCGCGCGCCAGGCGCTCGGGCGCTCCGACCTGCAGCCGCTGTTCGACGCCATCGTCGAGATGGTCGGCGTCACGCTCGAGAGCTCGCTCGTCTCGCTCGTGCTCGTGGATCCCGATCGTGGCGACCTGTTCGTCGCGGCGAGTACAGGACACGGCGGCGCCGTGAAGGGCCGTCGCACAGCGCTTCGGAGCGGCGTCGCGGGCGCGGTCGCGGCGTGGGGACATCCGCTGCTTGTTCAGGACATCGAGACGGACCGTCGCTTCCGCCGCCTGAACCACCCGCAGTACAACACGAAGTCGCTGCTCTCGGTCCCGCTGCGCGTCGAGGGCGAGGTCATCGGGGTCGTGAACGCCAACAACAAGCAGAGCGGTGAGCCATTCGACGAGGACGACCTGGGCCTGCTCGTCATGCTCACCGAGCGCGTCGGCAGCGCGATCGAGCGCGCCTGCGCGTATCCCGACAGCGAGCGCGTCGTAGAGGACGCGCTCGAGGCCGTGCGCACGATGACGCAGTTGAAGCGCGAGTTCGCGCTGGGCGGCCGCCGCTACGTGAAACGTTCGCGCGCGCTGGCCCGACGCCTCGGCCTGACGCCGGCCGAGACCGACGTCATCGGCTACGTCGCGAGCATCCACGACCTCGGCATGGTGCGGCTCGGGCCGGAGACCTCGCACTCGAACCACCTGGACGAACGCCAGCGCCGCGCGGTGCGCGCTCATCCCGAGGTGAGCGTCGAGATCCTGCGCCCGCTCGAGTACCTCGGGCTCGTGCGCGAGCTGGTGCTGGCGCACCACGAGCGCTGGGACGGCACCGGGTATCCCCAGGGGCTCTCGGGCGACCGGATCCCGATCGGGGCCCGCATCCTGGCCGTCGTGGACGCCTGGGAGAGCATGACCAAGTCCCAGCCCTGGCGCGCCGCGGTCCCGCGCGACGAAGCGGTCGAAGAGCTGCGCCGGGAGTCTGGGCGGCAGTTCGACGCGGAAGTGGTGGAAGCTTTCGTGAAGATGTTGGACGAGGCGGACGAGGAGGAGCCCCGCGCTGCGGCATGAGGGTGCCGAGGCCCCAGGGCCAGGCGCGCAGGACGAGAATCCCTCAAGCCGGGGCGGCGGGACGCCGATACACGACAGGAAGCCCGAGGGGTGCGGCATAGGCCATGCCCCCCGGGAACCGAGTCGCAAGGAGGTGAACGGCATGGCGAAGGGCAGGATCCTGGTGGTGGACGACGAGATCTACATCGTCCATATCCTGGATTTCAGCCTCGGCATGGAGGGGTACGAGGTGCTCACCGCGCTCGACGGAGAACAGGCCGTCGAGAAGGCGCGGGCCGAGAAGCCCGACCTCATCGTACTCGACATCATGATGCCGAAGCTCGACGGATACGAGACGTGCAAGCGCCTCAAGGCCGATCCCGAAACCAAGGACGTGCCGGTCATCCTGCTATCCGCGAAGGGCCGCAACGTGGACCAGAAGGTCGGCTTCGAGGTGGGAGCGGACGACTACATCACGAAGCCGTTCAGCCCCCGCAAGCTGGTTGAACGCATCAACGCGATCCTCGGCCACGGCACTTCGCAGCAGCGCATGCAAGCCTGAACTTCCGCCAGGTCCCGTACGGACCCGCACTCGGGCCTGTGCCGCAAGGCACGGGCCCGTTGCGTTGGTGCGCCCGCTTCCGCACGCGCAAGCGCCGCGCTTGCGCAAGGGCTGGGACGCGTCGCACTGTTCGCGCTACCCGGCGCGACCTCCGCGCCCGTTCTGGGGCCCGCTCGCGGGCCGGTTCGCCCGCCACCTGGACCACCATGTCGTTTGCGCTCGTCGCGCTGCCGGTTCCCGTCCGGCAGCTCTTCACCTATCGCGTCCCCGAGGCGCTCGCCGCCACCGCCTTGGCCGGCGCGCCGGTCGAGGTCCCGTTCCGCGGCCGCGCCGCGCGCGGCGTCGTCGTCGAGCGCATCTCGACCACCGCGCTCGAGAACGTGCTCGACATCGCCAAGGTCACCGGCGCGCCGCTCCTCTCGCCTCACCTGCTCGCACTCACGCGTTGGGTGGCGGAGTACTACCTGGCACCGCCGGGCGAGGTCGTGTCCGCGGCGCTTCCCGGTGGCAACGAGGGATTCGCGCGTTCGCTCGCTCGCCGGCACGCGCTCGAGGATCGCGTGCTCGGCCTGGGCCTCCCCGAGCGGTTGACGCTCACCGCCGCCCAGAAGGAGGCCGCCACCGCAGTGGATGCGGCCGTGGCGTCGGGAGGGTTCCAACCGTTCCTGCTGCACGGGGTCACCGCGAGCGGCAAGACCGAGGTGTACCTGCGCGCCGCGCGCGCGGCGCGTGAGGCCGGCGGGCAGGCGCTCGTGCTGGTCCCCGAGGTGGCGCTCACGGCGCAGGTCGTGGCGATGTTCGGAAAACGCTTCGGCGGCCGCATCGGCGTGCTCCACAGCTACCTGCCGTTGGGCACGCGCCGCAGGAACTGGGAGCTCGCGCGCCGCGGCGCACTCGACGTGGTGGTGGGTGCCCGCTCGGCCGTGTTCGCGCCGCTCCCCGACCTGAAACTCATCGTGGTGGACGAGGAACACGAGCCGGCCTACAAGCAGAGCGAGCAGCTCCGCTATCACGGGCGCGACGTCGCGGTGCGGCGTGCGCAGATGCTGGGCGTGCCCGTTGTCTTGGGCTCGGCCACGCCCAGCCTCGAGACGCTCGCGAACGCCGCGCGCGGCCGCTACCGGCGCATCGTCCTGCCCGCACGCGTGGACCGACGCGCGCTGCCGATCGTGCGCGTCGTGGACCTGCGGCGGGAGGGAAGCGGACCGGGCGTCGTGTCGGCGCCGCTGCGCGCCGGTATCGCGGAGCGCCTCGCGCGCCGCGAGCAGGTGCTGCTGTGGTTGAATCGCCGCGGGCACTCGCACCACGTGCAGTGCCGCGCCTGCGGCCACACGCCCGAATGCCCCCGCTGCGACATTGCGCTCCGCCTTCACGTGGAGCCGCGCGGACTGCGCTGCCACTACTGCGATCACCGCGCGCCCGCGCCCCTCGTTTGCCCGAACTGCCGCTCGCCGCTCCTGCGTTTCGGAGGCGCGGGCACGCAGCGGGCAGAGCGCGAGCTGGCCCAAGTGTTCCCGGCCACACGCGTGCTGCGCCTCGACCTGGACGTTGCGCGCGCGAAAGCCGGCCCGGGCGAGACGCTGGCCCGGTTCGCGCGCGGCGAGGCCGACGTGCTGCTGGGCACGCAGATGATCGCCAAGGGGCTCGACTTCCCTCGCGTCACGCTGGTCGGCGTCCTGGATGCCGACGTGGCGCTCCACCTGCCGGACTTCCGCGCCGCGGAGCGCACGTTCCAGCTGCTCGTCCAGGTAGCGGGCCGCTCCGGGCGGGGCCGCGCGCCGGGCGAGGTCATGATCCAGACCTGCACGCCGGAGCACCCGGCGATCATGGCGGTCGCGACGTCGCCGCTGCTCGAAGGCGAGCGCGCGTTCCGGAAGCGCGAACTCGCCGAACGACGTGACGCGAGCTACCCGCCGTTCACGCGGCTCGTCACGCTGCTCGTGGATGGGCCGGACGAGGCGCTGGTGGAGCGGGCCGCGACGGGGATCGCGGAGCACGCGCGCGAGCAGGCGGGCGACGACAACATCACCGTGCTGGGCCCGGCGCCGCAGGCGCTCTCCCGGCTGCGCGACCGTCACCGCTGGCATGTGCTCTTGAAGAGCGAGAGCGCCAAAACGCTCCACCGCATCGCCGCCAGCGCGCTCACCTGGGCCGACCAACCCGGCCACCGCAACATCCGAGTGATCGCCGACGTGGACCCGATCGAGGTGCTGTGACCGACCGACGCTCGGCCGCCAGCCTGTGCGCTCGACCGGCCTCGGGCGCGGTGGGGTATGCGGCCCGCTCCGCTGATGCCCCCGGCTGACGGCCGCACGACCTTCGGCCGGCTCCCGGGGATGCGGGGGCATGCGCCCCGAGGGGACGCTCTGGCCCGACGTACGACCGGTCCCGGAGCGGCAGGGGTACGCGGCCCGAGGGGAGCCCTGAGGTCCGCGGAGCCAGGATGGCGTAGCGGGCCGAAGGACTAGCGGGGCCAGGGCAGGAAGCCCAGGCCCTGCGTCCCCTCGGGACACGTGCCCCTGCCGCTCCGGGAGCCGGACTCAGTCCTGCGGGGCGGCAGCCGGTCGTGGCCCGGGCAGTGTCGCGACCGCATCGCTCCAGGTGCGCCGGCGCGTCAGTCGGGGCTTCGGGTAGGCCCCGTCAGGCCACTGCAAGGAGCGGCGTGAACGCTTGACGCTGTTCGAGTTGCGACCCTAGTGTCGCGCCTCCGACCCACCTACGCCCGCGCGAGCCGCCGTGGCATCCTTCCCGCAAGGGGAATTCCCAGATATGAGCCGCCCCAACCTACGCAGTGCCAGCGAGGCCACCCACGTCGGGCAGGCCCCCTCGCCGATCACGTTCGACTTCATCCGGGAGAACCCCCGGGTGAGGCTCTACGTGCGCATGGCCGACGCCTCGCTCGAAGCCATCGGCTACACCGAGCACGGCGAGCGCCACGTCGGCCTCGTGTCTCGCATCGCGTTCAACGTCCTGAAGCGCATGGGCCGGCCCGAGCGCCAGTGCGAATTGGCCGCCATCGCCGGCTACCTCCACGACATCGGTAACGCGGTGAACCGCGACCACCACGCCCAGACCGGCGCCGCGATGTCCATGCAGCTGTTGAGCGATTTCGGCATGCCCGACGAGGAGATCCTCACCGTGATCTCCGCGATCGGGAACCACCACGAGAACGATGGCGACCCGGTGAACGACGTTGCCGCGGCGCTCATCCTGGCCGACAAGAGCGACGTGCACCGCACTCGCGTGCGTAACCCCGACATGATCAAGTTCGACATCCACGACCGCGTCAACTACGCGGTGGAGAAGAGCTTCCTGAACGTGGACGAGGACCGTAAGCACATCACGCTCGAACTCATGCTCGATCCCGCGATCTCGCACATGATGGAGTACTTCGAGATCTTCATGACGCGGATGCTCGCGTCTCGCAAAGCAGCCAAGCACCTGGGGGCCACGTTCGGGCTTCAGGTGAATGGCAACCGCCTCGTCTAAGGAGGAACGCGGTGAATCATCGGAAGACCGTGGCCGCCGTGGTGGCCCTGCTGCTCGTCGCGGGCGTCGCGTCCGCGCGCAACATGCACTGCGCCGGCGGGATCCAGTACGTCGTGCAGGGCCTGAAGGACAAGGAGCGCGGCAACACCGAGGATTACTCGCGCGAGATGAACAAGGCCGTGGACCAGTTGGTCGCGTGCGCAAACGAGGATCCCGCGGATCTCGAGGCGCTGGGCTATCTGGGATGGGCCTACGCCGAACTGGACAGCTCCGGTCCGGCCGGGATGTGGTTCCAGAAGTCCATCGACGGCCTGTCGGCGAAGGGCGACAAGAAGAAGCTCGAGATCGTGCTCAACAATCGCGAGTCCTACTGGGCGCGCGCGTACAACGAGGGCATCAAGCGTATCGGTGACGCGCAAAACGCTTGGCCGGAGTACACGAAGACGCCGTCCGACGACGAGAAGGCGCTCAAGGAGGAGGCCACCAAGCATTACGCGGGCGCCATCGTGGGGCTCACGCGCGCGAAGCTCTTGAAGCCCACAAACGCCAGCACCGTCCGCAACCTCGCCACGGCGTACGAGCTCATGGGC
>JAHFBW010000392.1 GCA_023249845.1 Candidatus Eiseniibacteriota bacterium | reverse complement strand
CCGGCGAGGCTGCAATTGCCTCGCGACGCGTGCGGCTCACGAGCGCGAACTGTGCGGGCGGCGTGTGTGACTCGACGCTCACCGACGGCGCCGGCGCGTTCGAGCTGTGGGTGCCGTTCGTCGCCAGCGGCAGCGTCGGCGTCGAGGCCACGAACACCTCGGGCTGGCTCTCCACCGGCGCGGCGCCGGGCACCACGGCGGGAACCTACGATCGCCCCAACGATCGGCTCGCGTTCACCGCCTCCGCGGGCGTGGTGTACGGCGGCGTCCAGTTCGGCGACGTCCCGCCCAACCTGTGGGTCGCCGCCAGCGCGTTGGGTGTCCCCGGCGGCACGGCCGCCTACCACCGCCACACGTTCACCGCGGGCAGCGCCGGCTCGGTGAGCGTGAGCGCCGTCACCACGCCGCTGCCGCCGGCTCCCGGCTGGGGGCTCACACTGTGGCGCGACCTCGATTGCGACGGAACGCTCGACTTGGGCGAGCCGGCCCTACCGGGCTCGGTGCCGCTCGCCGCGGGCCAGTCGCTGTGCGTGATCGCCAAGCACCAGGCCCCACTGGGCGCCGCGGCCGGCTCGCAGGAGCTGGCCACGCTCACCGCGACGTTCTCCTATTCCAGCGCCGCGCCCGCGCTCGCCGCGAGTGACGCGCTGGACGACGTCACCACGATCACGTTCGCGAACGGCCTCGTGATCACCAAGAGCGTGGACCTGGCGAATGCCACGCCCGGGAGCTTCCTCGTCTACACCATCACTTACACGAACCCGGGCACCGTGCCGCTCAACAACATCGTCATCCGCGACGCCACGCCGCCGTGGACCACGTTCTCCTCGGCGAGCTGTGCCGCGAGCGGCTCGGGCATCACCGGCTGCTCGCTCACGCTAGCGCCCGCCGCGGGCGCGACCGGCAGCGTGCAATGGACGCTCGTGGGCTCGCTGCTCCCCGGCGGCAGCGGCGCGGTGAGTTTCCGCGTGCGAGTGGAGTAGGCCTCGTTCCAAAGCTTCCCGCGACACCGCGCGGACACTCGGTGGCGCACGTGCCTTAGCGCATGAAAGGCACTACATTCGGCGGAGACAGCCCGGCCGCGCCCCGACGATGCGGAGGACCCTCGAATGGTGCTCGTGCTGCGATATCTGCACGTGTTGTTCGCGTTCGCGTGGTTCGCCGCCGTGTTCGCGGCGCACTGGAACACGCTGCAGGCCCGGCGCTCGAATGACTGGGCGACGCGCGCCACGCTGTTCAAGCTGAACCGCGGGCTTTCCGCCATGGTCGCGCTGCCGGCGCTCCTGGGCGTGGGGGTCGTGGGCAACGTGTTCGGCATGCAGATGGGCTACCGCATGTCGGAGACGCCGCTGTTCATGGTGGCGAATGGCCTGTGGGCGGCGCTCCTGTTGGTGACACTCGCCATGGAGATGCCTGCCGCAGGCGCGCTCGGCGCGCTTTCGCACGCGGCGGCGGACGCCGCGGCGCGTGGCGGCCAGGGCGAGCCCGCGGGGTGGACGCGCGAGCTGTCCCGCTGGAGGATGGCGAACCTGGTGCAGCTACTCCTTTACATTGTGCTGCTCGCGCTGATGGTCGCACCGTGGGGGGCGCTCGGGTAGTGTGCCCTCGTGTCCGGGAGGCCTTGGTCCCCGCGACCGACTCCGAGACACCGCGCCACGTTTCCCGCCCCCGGAGAACCACTCGATGATCGCGACGCTTCGCCGCGGCACCGGCCTTCTCGCCACCGCCCTCGCGCTTTCGCTGCTCCCGGTTTCAGGGTTCGCCCAAGAGGCTGAGAAGAAGGCCGAGAAGGAGCCCGTCAGGGAAACCCCGAGCACGGTGCACGCCTGGAAGGTCGGCTACGCGAGGCGGATGGCGGAGGAGCGGCTCGAGCGCAGGCAGATCGCCGCGAAGCGCGAGCAGCGACTGCGCCGGCTGGCGAAACGAGCCCGGCACGGCGAGAGCGCCCGGGCGTCCGGCCGAGGCCAGCATCTTCGCCCCGCGCGACCCAACGGCCCGTCGCTGTTCGGAACCGAGCCATCCCGCGCGCAGGTCGTGACGCGGCCCTCCGGCGCGCGTGCCATAACGCCACCCGCGAATACCATCGTGAATGACCGCGCCGGCGACAGCGCCAACTCAGGTCAGAGCGAGACCAGCATCGTGGCATTCGGCAGTCGCATGCTCGCGGCGTGGAACGATGGTGAGGGCTTCTCGAGTGACTCGCAGGGGTGGGCGACGTCCACGGACGGCGGGCTCACTTGGGTGGACCAGGGCGCACCGCCGCACCCGCCGGGCGTGAGCAACTTCCAGTGGTTCAGCGACCCCGTACTCAGCGTGAACGAGAAGACCGGGGCGTTCTACTTCTCGGCGCTGTTCCTGTCCGGTTCCGGCACCGGCGCCCGGAACGGGGTCGCTATCGGGAAGGGTCGCTTCAACGGCTCGACGTTCGTGTGGGACCGCGTGGCGATCGCCCGGGATCTGCTCAACTCCTCGAACGACGCGCTTGACAAGGAGTGGATCGTCGCCGACTCCGTCAGCAGCCGAGTCTTCTTGAGCTACACGACGTTCTCGAACGAGCTGGGCTCACAGGTCGAGTTCCAGCGGGCGGACAGCGGGCTCGTCACTTTTTCGTCCCCGCTCC
>JAHFBW010000102.1 GCA_023249845.1 Candidatus Eiseniibacteriota bacterium | reverse complement strand
GTGAGACACAAGCCGTGAGTGTCATCTCGACCGCGCTCCGCAGCGGACCCCCACGCCTCCAGGCGCAGGTGCCGGTCGTTCACCTGCTCGGCAACGACGCCTACTCGGTGTGGCTCACCGAGGCGGGCATGGGCCGCTCGACGTGGCGCGGCTCGGCGTTGTCGCGCTGGGCGGGGGAGCGCATCGAGGATGCGGACGGCTGGCGGTTCTGGCTCCGCGACCACGCGCTCGGCCGTTCCTGGACGCTGCTACGACCGACATCGTCGCGTCCTCTCGGTCAGGGTCACGTCGCGGCGGGAGCGGGAGTCATCGCCTGGTCCCAGCGCGATCACGGCATCGAGTCGCGCTTCGAGGTCTGCGTGGCGCCCGAGCACGACGCAGAGCTGCGGACGCTCACAGTGCGAAACCACACTGAACGGCGTCGTACGATCGAGCTCACCGGCTGCCTCGAACTCGTGCTGCACGACCCGGACGCCGACGCTTCCCACCCCGCGTTCTCAAAGCTGTTCGTGCAGACGGAGTGGGACGCGGGCGCGAGCGCACTGTTGGCGAGTCGCCGGCCGCGTTCGCCAGGAGAATCCCATCCCGTCGTGGCACATGCGTTGCTCGGCGAGGGCGCGTTCGAGTACGAGACCGACCGCGCGCGCTTCCTGGGCCGCGGCCGGTCGTGGGCGCGCCCCGCCGGGCTCGCGAGCCGCCAGCCGCTCTCGGGCAGCACGGGCAGCGTGCTTGATCCGGTGTTCGCGACGCGGCGCGTGCTCGAGCTGGCTCCCGGCGAGGAGCGGCGCTGGACGTTCGTGCTGGCGGCCGCCGCGGATCGAGACGGCGCGCTCCGGACACTGCGCGCGTTCCCGAGCGAAGCCGTGGTGGACGCGGCGTTCTCGGCCGCGCAGTCGGCGACACGTCGCTCGCTCGATCGCGCCGGCCTGACGTCGCAGGACGCGGAGTGGGCGTCCCGGCTCGCCGGCGCGTTGCTCTACGGCGACCCGCGACTACGCGCGTCCGACGATGTGCTCCGTGCCGCGGGCGATGACGCGCCCGTGCGGGCGCGACTCGGCATCCCGGGTCGCTCGCCGGTAGTGGTGGTGAGGCTCGACGAACCGAGCGCTTCGGCCGAGTGGGCCGGTTTCCACCGCGCCCTGCAGTTGTGGCGCGCACACGGCATCGACGCCCGCCTCGTGGCCGTGAGCGGCGTGCCGGCCGGAGGAGAGGGCGAACCTGGCGTCGTGGTGGCCCGCTCGCTGGCGCCGGCGGAACGGATGGCGCTCGAAGCCGGCGCGCGCATCGTGGTTCGAGAGGGCACGCGAACCCTGCTCCGCCAGCCCGTCGACGAGCCCGAGTCCTCGAACCATGCGAACCCGGCGCCGAGGCTCGAGGGCGTCGCCCGTGCCCGCGGCCCTCGGCGGGCGCGCGAAGCGCTGCGTTTCGACAACGGCTTCGGCGGATTCTCCGGCGACGGCCGCGAGTATGTCGTGCGACTCGATCCGCGCCGTCCGGGCGGGCATCGCATGCCGCCGCTTCCCTGGGTGAATGTCATCGCCAATCCCCGTTTCGGCACGCTCGTGAGCGAGTCGGGCGCCGGGTTCACCTGGAGCGGCAACAGCCGCGAGCACCGCCTTACGCCGTGGAGCAACGACCCGCTGCTCGATCCGCACGGCGAGGCGCTCTACGTCCAGGAGCTGTCCTCGGGCGCGGCGTGGTCGCCACTGCCGGGCCCGAGGCCGCACCCCGCCGGCTACGAGGTCCGTCACGGCTTGGGCTACAGCACGTTCCGGCTCGAAGCCGAGTCGCTCGTCCACGAGACGTGTGTGAGCGTGGACCGCGAGGCACCGGTGAAACTCGTGCGACTGCGGCTCCGGAACCTCGGCGAGACGCCCCGCGCGCTCGCCGTGTTCAGCTGCGCGCGGCTCGTGCTGGGCCCCGGCGACGGGATCGCTCGCCGGGTCGTCACGGCGCACGACCCCAGATCGGGGGCACTGCTCGCACGAAATGCCGCCGCCAGCGCCTGGGCCGATGCCGTGGCGTTCTCGCGCGTCGTCACGACCGCGGGCGCCACGATCTCGGCGACCACGGACCGGCTGTCGTTCGTGGGCCGCCACGGCAGCCCGTCGGGGCCACACGCGCTGCGTTCGCCCGCGGCGTTCGATGGCGCCACCGGGCCGATGCACGACCCGTGCTTCGCCTGGCGGCTGTCGTTCGAACTCGAGCCCGGGGGAGTGCGCGAGGTCACGTTCGTGATGGGAGAGGGCACGGACGCCGCCGAGACCTCGGCGCTGCTCGCGCGGTTCTCCGATCTCGATTCCGCCGACGAATCGCTCGCGTCGGCGCGGACAGCCTGGGACGAGCTGGTCTCGCGCGTGCGCATCGAGACGCCGGCGCCCGAGCTGGACCTCATGGTGAATGCCTGGCTGCCGTACCAGACGCTCTCCTGTCGCATCTGGGGACGTTCAGCGTTCTACCAGTCCGGCGGCGCGTTCGGCTACCGCGACCAGCTCCAGGACGCGCTGTCGCTGCTGGCACTCAAGCCCGAGCTGGCGCGCGAGCAGCTGCTCTTGAATGCCGCCCACCAGTTCGTGGAGGGCGACGTGCTGCACTGGTGGCACCCGCCACTGTCGCGTGGGCTGCGTACGCACTTCACGGACGACCTGCTGTGGCTGCCCTACCTTGCCGCGACGTACGTGAAGACGACCGGCGACACCGCGCTGCTGGAGCAGACGGCGAGCTTCGTCTCGGCGCGGCCGCTGGCCGAAGGCGAGGACGAGGCCTACCTGCAACCCGAGCGCTCCCTCGAGCGCTCGACGCTCTACGAGCACGCGGCGCGCGCGATCGAGCGCTCACTCGCCGTGGGGGCGCATGGCCTGCCGCTGTTCGGGAGCGGGGACTGGAACGACGGCATGAATCGCGTCGGACGCGAGGGCCGTGGTGAGAGCGTGTGGCTGGGGTGGTTCCTGTACGCCATCCTCGGCGACTGGGCCGATCTCGCCGAGGCACGGGACGATCTCGTGCGCGCGCAGCGCTGGCGCGCTCACCGCGAAGGCCTGCAGAAAGCGCTCGAGACCGAGGCCTGGGACGGCGAATGGTACCGCCGTGGCTGGTACGACAACGGCGAGCCACTCGGCTCCCACCTCAGCGACGAATGCCGCATCGACGCGCTCGCGCAGGCGTGGTCGGTCCTCTCCGGCGCCGCGCCGCGCGAGCGCGCCGTACGCGCCATGGCGTCCGTGGAGTCGCGGCTCATCTCGGAACCCGACCGCCTGATCCGCCTGCTGGCGCCCCCGTTCCGCAATACGCCGCAGGATCCGGGCTACATCAAGGGCTACGTCGCCGGCGTGCGCGAGAACGGCGGGCAATACACGCACGCCGCGCTGTGGGTGGTGCGTGCGCTCGCCGAACTCGGGCGGCGCGACCGCGCCGCGCGGCTGCTCGCCATGCTGAGCCCGGTGAGTCATGGCGCCGACGCGCCGTCCGCGCGCCGCTACCAGGTGGAACCGTACGTGGTCGCCGCGGACGTCTACGGCGTGGCGCCGCACGTGGGGCGCGGCGGCTGGACGTGGTACACGGGCTCCTCGGGCTGGATGTACCGTGTCGCGCTCGAGTCCATTCTGGGCGTGCGGCTCGAGACCGGCAACAAGCTCATGGTGAAGCCCTGCATCCCCGACGACTGGCCGGGGTACACGATGACGTGGACGCTCCCCGGAGGTGAGGGTACGCGCGTGGAGATCTCGGTCCGCAATCCCGACGGCTCGAGCGAGGCGGTGTGCGACGCCACCTACGACGGCCGGCCGGTGCGGGTGTCGTACGGCGAGGCGCGCGTGCCGCTACTCCTGGACGGCGAGGCGCACCGGCTCGAGATCACGCTCGGCCGGGCGACGTAGCGACACATGGCCACGATCAAGGACGTCGCGCGCGAGGCCGGGGTCTCCGTCGCCACCGTGTCGCGCGTGTTCAACGACAGCGGCCGCGTGAACGACGAGACGCGTCATCGCGTGCGCGTCGTGGCCGAGCGGCTGCGCTTCTGGCCGAATGGCGTCGCGCGCAGTCTCATCACGAACCGCACGCACGCCATCGGCGTGCTGCTGCCCGATCTCCACGGCGAGTTCTTCTCGGAGGTCATCCGCGGCATCGATCTGGCCGCACGGCGGGAGGGACTCCATGTTCTCGTCAGCAGCTCGCACAGTGACACGCACGAGCTCGTGAGCGCGCTGCGCTCGATGCGTGGCCGCATCGACGGCCTCCTGATCCTGGCGCCCGAGCCCGAGTCGATCCCCGCGATCCGTGCCAGCGCCTGGGGCTGCCCCGTCGTGCTACTCGGCCCGGGCGGCGAGACGCCGGACTTCGATACGGTGGCGCTCGCGAACTTCGACGGCGCCTACGCCGTGGTGCGGCACCTGCAGCGGCTCGGCCACCGGCGCATCGCCACGATCACCGGACCACCGAACAATCGCGACGCGCAGCAGCGGCTCGAGGGCTATCGCGCCGGGCTGCGCGAGGCCGGCGTGCCGCAGCCGCGCTCGTTCGAGGTCCGCGGCGATTTCACCGAGCCCTCCGGTTACCAGGGCGCGCGGGCCGTGCTCAAGCTCACGCCTCGCCCGACGGCGCTGTTCGTGGCGAACGACGTCATGGCTGTTGGCGCGCTAGGCGCGCTGCGCGAGGCCGGCGTGCGCGTGCCGAACGACGTGGCGGTGGCCGGCTTCGACGACATCGCGCTGGCGAGGCACCTGACGCCGCCGCTCACGACCGTGCACGTGGACGCCTACCAGCTGGGCGAGCGAGCGCTGCAGCGCCTGCTGCGCCACGACCGCGGCGAACCCGCGCCGGGGCACTCGCACGAGATGCTGCCGACCTGGCTCGTGGTACGCGCTTCCTGCGGGGCCACACCTCAAGAACGGCGTCGTGCCACCGATGCGCCCCCACCTGGCACACGCGTGCGTCAGGCAGCTACCCGTCCACGGCCGCCCGCGAAGCGCCGGAAGGGCGGGGCGTGAGCCGCTCGTACAGGTGGCTCGCTTCACTGGCTCTGCTTGCCACGCTTGCGACGCTGTCATGCTCGGCGACGGTGCCGGCCGCCTCCGGCGCCTATCTTCGAGCCGAAAAGCTCTCGGCGGCCGAGCGCGCGTTCGTGGACACACTCGAACGCCGCACGTTTCATTTCTTCTGGGACCTCGCCGACCCCATCACCGGGCTCATGCCCGATCGCTGGCCGTCACGCTCGTTCATCAGCGTCGGCGCCATGGGCTTCGCGCTCACCGCGTACCCGATCGGAGCGGAGCGGCACTGGATCACACGCGAGCAGGCCGCCGAGCGGACACTCCGGACGCTGGCGTTCATGTGGGGTACACGGCAAGACACAGCCCAAGTGGGATCAACGGGTTACATGGGTTTCTTCTACCACTTCCTTCATCCTGGTTCGGGCACGCGATTTGAAAATGTCGAGCTCTCCGACGTGGACACGGGCCTCTTGTTCATGGGCGCGCTGTTCTGCCAGTCCTATTTCGACCGCGGCACGGAACCCGAGCGGCAGATCCGGGCGCTCACGGACTCGCTGGTGGCGCGCGCGGACTGGCAGTGGATGCGCGTACGCCCGCCGCTCATCTCGCTCGGCTGGACCCCACGCGAGGGCCACCTTCCCTACGACTGGCGCGGCTACAACGAGGCCATGTCCATGCACCTGCTGGCGCTCGGCTCGCCCGCGCACGCCGTGGGCCACGAGACCTGGCGCGCGTGGGCGGACGGCTATCGCTGGGGAACGTTCCACGGCCAGGACTTCCTGGGATTCGCACCGCTGTTCGGCCACCAGTACTCGCACGTGTGGGTGGACTTCCGCGGCATCCAGGACGAATACATGCGCGAGAAGGGCATCGACTACTTCGAGAACTCTCGCCGCGCCACCTACGCGCAGCGTGCCTATGCCATCGCGAATCCCTCGGCCTTCCGCGGCTACGACACCCAGGTCTGGGGCCTCACCGCCTGCGACGGCCCGGTGGACGCGAAGCTCACGCTCGACGGCCACGTGCGCGAGTTCCACACCTACGAGGCGCGTGGCGCCTGCCACACGCGCGTGAACGACGACGGCACGCTGTCTCCGTCGGCTGCAGGCGGCTCTATCGCGTTCGCGCCCGAGATCTCCTTGCCGGCGCTGATGGCGATGCGCGAGCGTTATGGCGAGCATGTGTACCGACGCTATGGCTTCGTGGACGCGTTCAATCCCACGCTTGACGACTCGACGCGCGCACAGTACGGCGCAGTCGTGCCCGGAGTGGGCTGGTTCGACGACGACTACCTGGGCATCGACCAGGGCCCCATCCTCGCCATGATCGAGAACTGGCGGAGCGGGCTCGTGTGGCGCGTCATGCGCAAGAACGCGCATCTGAGACGCGGGCTCGCCGCAGCCGGGTTTCGAGGTGGCTGGCTGGGCGGGGGAGCGCGCTCCCGGTGAGGCGTGTGTGGCGGCGGCTGCTCGCCCTCGGCGTGCCGCTCGCGCTGTCCGGTTGCGCCCACCACGCGGCCGCTCCGGTCACGCTGCGGATGTGGGCGATGGGCCGCGAAGGTGAGGTCGTGGGCGAGTTGGTCCGCGACTTCGAGCGCGAGCACCCTGACATCCGAGTGCACGTGCAGCAGATCCCGTGGTCGGCGGCACACGAGAAGTTGCTCACCGCGCACGTCGGCGGCTCGTTGCCCGACGTGGGACAGCTCGGGAACAGCTGGATCTCCGAGTTCGGCACGCTGCGGGCGCTGGCGCCGCTCGATCCGTGGCTCGCGAACGGCGGGCTCGCGCGCTCCGACTATTTCGGCGGCATCTGGGACACGAATGTGTTGGAAGGCGTCACCTACGGCCTGCCGTGGTACGTGGACACCCGACTCCTGTTCTATCGCAAGGACCTGCTCGCGCGCGCGGGCTACGACGCGATGCCGACGGACTGGGAGAGCTGGCGGCGATGCCTGCGTGCGCTCAAGGCGCGAGGCGGCCCGCGCCGCTATGCCATCTTCCTGCCCACGAACGAGTGGACGGCGCCGGTCGTGCTGGGCCTCCAGGCCGGCTCGCCGCTCTTGGCCGACGGCGGCACGCGTGGCGCGTTCCGCGAGCCCGAGTTCCGGCGTGCGTTCGACTTCTATCTGGATCTGTTTCGTGAGGGGCTGGCCCCCGCGATCGGCTTCAACGAGATCGCGAACAAGTACCAGGAGTTGGAGCGCGGCACGTTCGCGATGATGATCACGGGGCCATGGGAGCTGGGTGAGTTCGCGCGCCGGCTGCCGGACTCGCTCCAGTCACAGTGGGCGACCGCACTGATGCCCGGCCCGACAGGGCCCGGGGTCTCTGCCGCGGGCGGCTCGTCGCTCGTCATGTTCCACGGCACGAAGCACCCGGAAGCTTGCTGGGAGCTGATGCGCTTCCTGTCGCGCCCCGAACAGCAGGTGCGCTTCTGGCGGCTGACCGGCGATCTGCCGGCGCGGACGGCGTCGTGGGCGGACAGCGTGCTCGCTTCCGATCCGCGAACGCGTGTGTTCGGCGATCAGCTCCTGCGCACGGCGCCGAGCCCGATGGTGCCGGAGTGGGAGGAGATCGCGACGCGTGTCTGGGAGCAGGCCGACCGTGCGATCCGGGGGGCCGCGCCGCCCGATTCGGCTCTCGCCACGCTCGACCGCCTCGTGGACCGCATGCTCGAGAAGCGCCGCTGGCTCGCTGCGCGCCGGGCCACCGGAGCGCGCAAATCGTGAACGAGCCGCTCGCCGCCCGGCAGGCCCGCGCCGGGCTCATGCTCGCGCTTCCGTCCGTGGCGCTCATCCTGGTCTTCTTCTTCGGGCCGGTGCTCTACGGTCTGTGGCTGTCGCTCACCGATTTCGACCTCTACGCGATCGCAGATCCCAGCAGCTCTCGTTTCGTGGGATTCGCGAACTACGCGCACGCGCTCGGCGATGCCGACTTCTGGAACTCACTGCGCATCACGCTCGTCTACGCGATCGTCGGGGCGCCGTTGTCGGTGGCGGTCTCGCTCACCGCGGCGCTGCTCGTGGACGCCAAGGCCACACGCTGGAAGCCGTTCTTCCGTGCGGTTTACTTCGCTCCCGTGGTCACGACGCTCGTGGCCGTGGCCATCGTCTGGCGCTATCTCTACCAGCCGCAGTACGGCCTCGTGAACGCGCTGCTCGCCAAGTTCCACGTGCCGCGCGTGGACTGGCTCGGCGATCCGCACTGGGCGCTCCCCGCGATCCTGGTGCTCGCGGTGTGGAAGAACTTCGGCTACAACCTGCTCATCTTCGTGGCTGGGCTCCAGAACGTGCCGCGAGAGCTGCACGAGGCCGCGGAGCTGGACGGCGCCAGTGGCTGGCAGCGGTTCTGGAACGTCACGCTTCCGCAGCTCGCACCCGTGTTCCTGTTCGTGAGCGTCACCACCGTCATCAACTACTTCCAGCTCTTCGCCGAGCCCTACGTGATGACGCAGGGCGGGCCGCTCAAGAGCACGAACAGTCTCGTGCTGCTCATGTACGAGCAGGGGTTCCGCTGGTGGCGGCTGGGCTACGCGGCGGCGCTCGCGTTCCTGCTGTTCGCGGTGATCCTGGCGGCGACGGTCGTACAGATGCGGATGCAGCCGCGGGAGCGGCGGACGTGAGAGCGCGACTCACGCGCCTGCTCCCGAACGCGCTGTTGATCGCCGGCGCGGCACTCACCGTGGCGCCGCTCCTGTGGATGCTGTCGGCGTCGCTCATGCCCTCGGGCGAGGCGAACACGTCGCCGCCGCCACTCCTCCCAAGCCGGGTCACGTTCGAGCACTACGTCGAACTGTTCTCGCACCTGAACCTGGCGCGCGCGTTCGCGAACAGCCTGCTCGTCTCGGTGCTGGGAACGCTGTGCGTGCTGACGACGAGCAGCATGGCCGGGTACGCGTTCGCGAAGCTCCGTTTCCCGGGCCGCGAGGGGCTGTTCCGCTTGCTCCTCACCGCGATGCTCGTCCCGGCGCAGGTGGGCATGCTGCCGCTGTTCCTGATGCTCAAGGCGATGGGGCTCGTGAACTCCTATGCGGGTGTGCTCGTGCCGTGGCTGGCGAGCGTGTTCGGCATCTTCCTGGTCCGCCAGTACGCGCAGGCCATCCCGGACGATCTTCTGAACTCGGCGCGGCTCGAGGGGGCGGGGGAGGGCCGCATCTATCGCTCGATCGTGCTGCCGAACCTGGCGCCGGTGCTCGCGACGCTCGCCGTGTTCGTGTTCATGTCGTCGTGGAACGACTTCCTGTGGCCACTGGTCGTGCTCTCGGACGAGCGTCACCACACGTTGCCGGTGGCGCTCGCGAGCCTGGTGGGCGAGCACGTCCAGGACACCGAACTCATGATGGCCGGCGCGGTCGTCACCGTGTTGCCGGTGCTGCTCGTGTTCATCGTGCTGCAGCGGTGGTACATCCGCGGCGTCATGGCCGGGAGCGTGAAGGGGTGAACCGGCTGTGCGGTGGCGTGCTCGCCGTGCTCGCTGGCGCCGTCCTCCTGGCGGGGGAAGTCCACGGTAGCCCCAGCGTCTCCATCGAGCTGTGGGATGACTTCGACAGCTCGGCGGCGTGGACCGCGATTCCGGCATCGGGGGTGGAGATGAAGCTCTCCGTCGAGCCGGGGCGGCGCGGGAACGCGTTGCGCGTGGACTTCGAGTTCACGAAGGGCGGCGGCTACGCCGTGCTCCACCGGAAGCTCGACCTGGCGCTTCCAGAGAGCTATCGGTTCGAGTTCCAGGTCCGCGGCGAGACGGCACCGCAGAACTTCGAGTTCAAGCTGCTCGACGAGAGCGGCGAGAACGTGTGGTGGTGCAATCGCGTGGACCACGTCTTCCCGCGCGAGTGGAACACGGAGCGCATCCGCAAGCGCCAGATCTCGTTCGCGTGGGGACCGCAGGGCGGCGGCGAGCTCCGCCACGTGGCGGCGCTC
>JAHFBW010000391.1 GCA_023249845.1 Candidatus Eiseniibacteriota bacterium | reverse complement strand
CGTGCTCGCGGGCGGAGCACTCGGCCCCGGTGGGCTCGAGCCGGGCGCCCCGGCGGACCTGGTGGTGTGGGACCGCGACCTGCACGCAGCCAGCCCGGACGAGCTCGCCGGGGCGCGGCCGCGGTTCACGGCGCTCGCGGGAGAAATCGTGTATGACTCACGGTCAGGAACTGTCGCGGGCCATGCCGTGCCGGGGGCCCGCGAGCAGGCGGCGCGGGCGCCCGCGGCTCGCAAGGCCGAGAACGAGGGCTGAACGTGGACTACACGGAGCGCACAGACGCAGAACTGGTCGCGATCACGAACGCGGGCGACAACCGCGGCTTCGACGAGCTCGTGCGCCGCTACCGCGACCGTGTCTACCGCCTGTGCACGAAGATCCTGCGCCACGACGAGGACGCCGCCGAGGCGCTCCAGGACGCGTTCCTGTCCGCGTACCGCGGTCTGCCCCGGTTCAAGAGTGAATCCACGTTCTCGACCTGGCTCTACCGCATCGCCACGAACGCGAGCCTCATGAAGCTGCGTCGCCGGCGCCCGGGACACGTGTCGTACGAACAGTCCCAGGGCCCGCAGCCCGACGCCGAGCCGCTGGCGATCCCGGATTGGTCGGCGCAGCCGCTCGAGGAACTGCTCGACGGCGAGACCCGGGAAGTGCTCGGCCGGGAGGTCGGCCTGCTACCGGTGAGCGAGCGCGAGGTGTTCGTGCTCCGCGACATCATGGAGCAGTCGAACGCGGATGTGGCGCAGGAACTCGGACTGAGCCTCGCGGCCGTCAAGTCGCGGCTGCACCGCGCGCGGCTGCACCTGCGCGACCGCATCAATCGCTACTTCCGCGAGCGCGTCCTGCGCCCGCCGGGCACGACGTAGTGGTCAGTGCTTCGCGGCCCAGACGAACAGCCCGATCGCCACGACCACGCGGTACGCCGCGAACACGCCGAGCCCGGTGTTGCGGAGCAGGCGGAGCATGAAGCGGATGGCAAGGAAGCCGAACAACGCCGAACTCACCACGCCGATCAGCAGCGTGCTCGCGGGCATCTCGGCGAGCAGGTGTCGCGACTTGAGCAGCCCGGTGTACAGCACCGCCGCGAGCGTGATGGGGATGGACACCATGAACGAGAACCGGGCGCATGCGAGACGGGACAGGCCGGCCGCGCGGCCGGCGGTCATGGTGATGCCGGAGCGCGACACTCCCGGCACCAGCGCCAGGCATTGTGCGAATCCCACGCCGAGCGCCGTGCCCCAGCCCGGCGCACGCTCGTCGCGGCCAGGGCCCGAGAACTTGTCGGCCAGCCACAGCAGCACCCCGAACACGAGCAGCATGGAGGCTTGCAGCGGCACGGAGCGCAGCTTGTCCTCGAGCTCGCCGATCACCTTGCCGGCGACAAGCCCCGGGATGGTGGCCACGAGAATCATGCCGAGCGTATTGCGCGCGTCGGTGCGCAGGGGTGCGTCCTGGCCGAAGGCCTCGCGGAACAGTTTCAGCCAATCAGCGATGAAGGCTGCGAGGAGCGCCAGCAGTGTGCCTGCGTGCATCGCCACGTCAAACGCCACGCCCGCATACGGCCAGCTGAGCAGCGTCGGAACCAGGTACAGGTGGGCGCTGCTCGAGACCGGCAACAATTCTGTGAGTCCCTGCACGGCTCCCAGCACGAAGGCCTGGAACGGCGTGAGCACGGGTTCCACGGCGAGGAATGTCATCATGATCGCGCAAGCTAGCACGATGGCCGTCGCGCCGCGAAATCGGTGCCCGTTCCGTGGCTGAGTCCACGGGTCGGCAGTTGAAGGGCGAGGCGTCACCCGCGCGCAGCAGCGCTCCCGGCGACGCTCCGGCCGCGAGCGTGACGCGGAACGTCGGCAAGGTGAGCGCCGCCACGTTCCTGTCGCGCGTGCTCGGCCTGCTGCGCGACCAGGTGTTCGCGGCGCTGTTCGGCGCGGGCACGGCCGCGGACGCGTTCAACATGGCGTTCCGCGTCCCGAACCTGCTCCGCGACCTGTTCGCAGAGGGAGCGATGAGCGCGTCGTTCGTGCCGACGTTCACGCAGTGGCGCGAACAACAGGGCGACGAGGCGGCATGGGCGCTCGGCCGCCAGCTCATGGCGACGTTGTTCACGGTGCTGCTGGCGCTGTGCGCGCTGGGCTGGATCTTCGCGCCGCAGCTCATCGAACTGCTCGCCGGTGGCTTCCGAGCCGTGCCAGGCAAGCTCGAGCTGACCGTGACGCTCACGCGCATCATGCTGCCGTTCCTGCCGGCGGTGGCGCTGGCGGCGGCGGCGATGGGCATGCTGAACGCGCGCGGCGTGTTCTTCCTGCCGGCGCTCGCACCCGCGCTCCTGAACCTCGGCATGATCGCGTTCGGGCTCGCGCTGATCCCGGTGTGCCGCGCCATCGGCTGGCCGATCATCACCGCCATGGCGTTCGGCGTGGTGCTGGGCGGCGTGCTGCAGTTCGTCTGCCAGTTGCCGTCGCTCCACAAGCTCGGCTTCCGGCTGCGGCCCGAGATCCCCAACTGGCATCCGGGCGTGCGCCGCGTCGCCTCGCTCATGCTGCCGGCCACGGTCGGGCTGGCCGCCACGCAGCTCAACATCTTCGTGAGCCAGGCCATCGCCGCGAGCTTCCGCGAGGGCAGCGTGTCGTGGCTCCAG
>JAHFBW010000390.1 GCA_023249845.1 Candidatus Eiseniibacteriota bacterium | reverse complement strand
CTGCTGCCCACGGGGGCGTCGCTCGGCACGGGCGCGAACCTGTTCGGCGGCGGACGCTTCGCGCCCAAGCCGGTGCCGTCCTTCGCGTGGTGGGACGGCGAGACGCTCGCCGAGCACGAGCTGGAACGCTGCGTCGCGACCGCGCGACTCGTCGCGCAGCGCCGCGGTCGCGAGCTCACGCCCGGTGCGGAGGCCGCGCTGCGCGCGCTGCACGCCGGCACGCAATCGGAGCGGCGCGTGTTCGCCGGCGCGGGTGCCCGCGCTTGACCGTGTCGCAGCCCGCTTCCTAGACTCGCGCGGTTTGCACCCCACTCCCGTGCCCCGTCTCGAGGAATCTCATGCCTGAACTGCGCAAGGACCCCGTCGTCGGCCGCTGGGTGATCATCTCCACCGAGCGGAGCCGGCGCCCCGGCCACTTCACCCCCGAAGCCGGCAATGGTGCGCAGGCATTCTCACCGTTCACCGAGGGGCGCGAGGACATGACCCCGCCCGAGGTGTACGCCGTGCGGGCGAGCGGCGGCGCCCGGGACACGCCGGGCTGGAGCGTGCGCGTGGTGCCGAACAAGTTCCCGGCACTGGAGATCGAGGGCTCGCTCGACCGCCGCGGCGAGGGCCTGTACGACAAGATGAACGGGGTCGGCGCGCACGAGGTGGTCATCGAGACGCCCGACCCGGCGCTGCAGCTCGCCGACCTGCCCGCGCAGCAGATCCAGCACGTGCTAGTCGCCTGGCGCGAGCGTATGCGCGATCTCAAGAACGATTCGCGGCTCCGCTACGCGCTGGTGTTCAAGAACCACGGCGCTGGCGCGGGCGCCACGCTCGAGCATTCGCACAGCCAGATCATCGCCACGCCGATCATCCCGCGCATGGTGCAGGAGGAGCTGGACGGCTCGCGGCGCTACTTCGAGTTGAAGGAGCGCCCGGTGTTCTCCGACATCATCGACCAGGAGACGGGCGAGGCGCAGGGCCGCCGCGTCGTCGTGCGCACCGCACGCTACATTGCGCTGGCACCGTTCGCGCCGCGGTTCCCGTTCGAGACCTGGGTGCTGCCGCTCGCGCGCCGTGCCGCGTTCCACACGCTCGACGATCCGGACGAGATGCTGGAGCTGGCCGGCATATTGAAGGACACGCTCGGCCGCCTGAACGCGGCGCTGGATTCCCCGCCCTACAACATCGTGCTGCACACGGCGCCGCTCGCCGAGCCCGACCTGCCCTATTACCACTGGCACCTGGAGATCATGCCCAAGTTGACGCGCGTGGCCGGATTCGAGATCGGCTCGGGCTTCTACATCAATCCCACCCCGCCCGAGGACGCCGCGCAGTACCTGCGCGACGTGGGCGCACGACGTTCGCCAAGGTCGGGGGCCTGGGCGATGTGGTCGCCGCGCTGTCCGCCGAGCAGGTGCGGCGCGGGCATCGCGTCGTGGTGGCGATCCCGCACTGGCGCGACCTGGCGCTGCCCGTCGGCTGGAAGTTGTCGGATCTCTCGGGCACGCGCGTGCCCTGGGGGATGGGGCACGAGCCGGCGCGCTTCACCATCGCCGAAGGTCCCGCGGACCAGCCCAGCGTGCTGCTGGTGGACCACGCCGGCGACCGGCGCTTCTTCCACCGCGCCGGCTTCTACGACGACCCGCTCACCAGCGAGGGCTATCCCGACAACTCCGAGCGCTTCCTGTTCTTCACGCGCGCGGCGCTCGAGGCAGTCAAGGGCTTCGGCGAGTCGTTCGACATCGTGCACGCGCACGATCAGCAGGCGGCGTGGGCACCTTGCTTCCTGCGCACGCACGATGCGCTGGAGGACGCGTTCACCGGCACCGCGACGGTGTTCACCATCCACAACCTCGGCTACCAGGGCATCGTCGACCCGTGGGTGCTGGGACTGGCCGGGTTTCCGCGCGGCGCGTTCTACCCGCACAGCCCGTTCGAGTACCACGGCCGCGTCAATTTCATGAAGGTCGGCATCCTGTTCGCCGATCTGGTGTCCACGGTGAGCCCGACGTACGCGCGCGAGATCCAGACCAGCGGGGAGTATGGCTTCGGCCTCGAGGGCGTGCTGAGGCGGCGCACCGGCGATGTGCGCGGGATCCTGAACGGCATCGACGACCAGGCATGGAATCCCGCCACCGACCGCTGGCTCCCCGCGCACTTCGACCGCGACAAGCTCGAGGGCAAGCAGGCATGCCGCAACTCGCTGGCGTTGTCGAGCGCGTTCCCGCTCGAGCCCGAGTGGCCCATCGTCGGCATGGTGTCGCGGCTGGTGGAGCAGAAGGGCTGCGACCTGCTCGAGGAGGCCGAGCGCGCGCTGTGCGACCTGCCGGCGCGCTTCGTCATCCTCGGCATGGGCGCGCCGCGGTTCATGGACTTCTTCCGCCGCCTCGCGGCCGAGCGCCCATGGCAATGGTGCTTCGAGGTCGGACACGACGAGGGTCTGGCGCATCGCATCGAGGCGGGCGCCGACCTGTTCCTGATGCCGTCGCGCTACGAGCCGTGCGGGCTCAACCAGATGTACTCGCTCCGCTACGGCACGGTGCCGGTCGTGCGCGCCACGGGCGGGCTGGCGGACACGGTGCGCGAGTTCGATCCCATCACGCGCCAGGGGAATGGCTTCGTGTTCGAGCGCTTCTCCGCGGACGAGATGGT
>JAHFBW010000101.1 GCA_023249845.1 Candidatus Eiseniibacteriota bacterium | reverse complement strand
GACATCACGTCGGACATGGTGGCGATGGGCGTGTGCCACGTGACGCTCGAACGCCAGCAGCCGGCGTATCGTGCCCCAGGTCAGGAGAAGGTGTTCAACAACCTCGTGCGCGCCTCGTTCATGATCGGCTACGGTTTCGCGATGTGGGAGACGGCGCTAACGGCGGCTGGTCTCCCGTACAGCCTGGTCATGCCTGGGGTGTGGAAGAAGCGGATGGGCCTTACGGCGCCGAAGGAGGTGACCGAGCGCGCCGCTCGCGCGAAGGCGGCGAAAGGCAACTCGGTCACGCTCGCGGCAAGCCTGTGGCCTCATCACGATTTCAGGCGCACCGCACGATGCAAGCCTAGCCCGGACCAGTGCGAGGCTGCACTCCTTGCCGAGTACGGAAGGCGGCAGCATGTCGACGGGTGAGCTTCCGACTGAAGGACGGAAGGCGCTTGGCCGGGAGATGATTCTCGTCGTCACGCACGGTGATGTGGATGGCACGCTCTACGCGCACGACGAGTTTCTCGGCGCGTTTCAGGCGGCGCTTCTCGATCGCATCGAGCACTCGATGGTTCCTACGATGACCGGGCGCCGCGCGGCGCAGGCGCTCGCGCGATTGCGTTCGCCTGATGCGTACCGCGCTACGCTCACGGACGCTCTGCGGCGGCTCAAGAAGAACGGTACCCCGATCGACCCGAGCAGTGCCGGAGATCGCCGCGTCGTGGCCGTGTTCCCGCTCAATGCTTGACGGGGAGATCGGGGTATGGCAGGCTCTTGGCAGGAGTTCACAGCATG
This sequence comes from Candidatus Eiseniibacteriota bacterium, assembly GCA_023249845.1. GTDB lineage: Bacteria > Eisenbacteria > RBG-16-71-46 > RBG-16-71-46 > RBG-16-71-46 > JAIOPA01. The sequence goes on along the minus strand of JAHFBW010000101.1, from coordinate 9,259 downwards.
GGCACCGCGAAGAAGCGTTCGGCCACCGTTGCGGCGGCCTCCGATGCTGCCGACCGCAAGGAACTTGCAGACATCCTCTTCGAGCACTCGGTGATCGCAGACCGCCTCGATGCGCTGGAGGAGATGAAGAAGGTGCGCCGAGACCGCGCGCTGCTTCTCATGCGCAAGCTGGGGCTGTCCCGCTTCGAGGGCAGCGCAGGTGACATCCAGTTCTCGTCACGCCGCTCCTTCCGTGTGACGGACGCCGCGCGCCTCACCGAGTTCATGAGCCCGCTTCAGCTTGCGGCGCTCGCCTCCATCACGGCGGATGTGTACGACGCCGCCAAGGCCGAGGAGCAGCCGATCGACGAAGCCGTCACCGTCGGCGAGTCCGAGACTATGACCATCTCCAGGGCGCGCACGAAGGTCGAGAAGAACCGTCGGAAGGCGCACATCCAGGAGTCCAGGCAGCAGGCGGAGCAGCGCATCGCTGCGCTTCGTGAGTCCTTCCAGAAGAAGTAGGAGAAGTACGTGAGCGACAGCAGCTTCATCGATGACCTGGTCGCAGCCGCAGGGAGGCACGGCGTTTCGTGCGTTGTGCTGGCGGGCGGCATGAACGGCAACGGCGCGCGTCCCGCCGCCGCTGTGGACGAGGATGATGACGACGTGGCGGAGGTGGTCGCCCCGTTCATGGGCGCCCCGGGTGCGGTGGACCCCTCCGAGATGGAGAAGCTCCGCGCGCAGGTGCAGCGGCTCACCGGAGAACTTCAGGCGGCACAGCGCGCCCCGGCCGCCGCGCCGACCGCGACCGGCGGTGCTGTCCCGGCTGGGGATCACGGCAACGTGGACTCGCTCTCCGTCGAGGTGCTCGGCTTCGAGGATGAGACGCTCGCCAAGAAGGTCATGCGGATGGGTTACGAGACCGTGGGCAAGCTCCGCGAGGCGTTCATGGACGGGAAGCTCGCCGAGGCGAAGCTCAAGAAGGACTGGCTCGTCGACGTGGGCATGAAGCTCGCGGGGGCCGGTCCGTCCGGCCCGTTTGGTGGAGGCTCCACGCCGTCCTCCACTGCCACCACGGCGGCGACCAGTCAGAGCGATGCCCCGGCTGGGCATCAGGATCGTCCGTGGTTGGAGCGGCTCGCCGCTGCCAAGCAGAAGCAGCACGAACTCGATGAGAACCGCGCGAAGCTCACGGCGAAGCAGGCGGAGGTGGCGAAGCTCGTCAAGGCCAAGAAGGATGTGCCGACCGATCTCGACGACACGCTCGTGGCCCTGGAGGAGACCATCATGAAGGACGAGGCCCGCATGGTCGTCCTGCGATGGACGATGAACCTCGACTTCGATCCGACCATCTCGCTGGACGAGTCGTTGAAGCGCGCGAACCTCGGGCCCTGGATGTCGAACCCCCAGCCCCGCCTCGCGCCGCAGTAGCGCGTGGCCGGCACCGACGGCCCTCCCGACCTCGCGGAAGTGAAGCTCCGCGAGGAGGTGCGCGCCGAGTTCGAGCAAGACCAGGCGAAGCGCGATGAGTTAGCGCAGACCCACGACCGGAGGGTGAGGGCCCTCTTGGTATCCTTCTCGTTCCTCGCCGCGCTCCTGGTGCCGTTTGCGGCCCTCGTTCTCGGCGTGGCCGTCCGTCTGTTCAGACTGGCCGCCGGGTTCTGACTCGGCTTTCCGTGGAGAGCATGATGAGCACTGCTACCGCTGCCGCCAAGCGCCTTCAGATTCCACGCATCTTCACAGCCTCGTGTGTCACGAGTGACGGTGTGGTGGATCCGCTCGACCAGGTGCAGTGGAAGCAGTTCGACTCCACGATCAAGGGCGTCGAGGGCGTCGTCTTTCAGATGAGTGGCATCACGGCGCCCGCGTCTTGGTCGCAGCTTGCGGTTGACATCGCCGCTGCGAAGTACTTCCGCAAGGCTGGCGTGGCAAAGACGGGTCACGAGACGAGCGTTCGCCAACTCATCGAGCGCGTCGCGCGTGCGGCGCGTCTTGCTGGTGAGCGACAGGAGTACTTCGCGACCCCCGTTGATGCGGCTGCGTTCGAGGACGAGATCAAGTACCTCCTCGTCACGCAGCGCATGGCCTTCAACTCGCCTGTCTGGTTCAACCTTGGGCTCAAGGAAGCGTACGGCATCGTCGGAGAGCCCGCGGGGAACTGGTGCTGGAACCCGACCACCGGCGCCACCGTGCCGGCGCCTGACGCCTACACCTTCCCGCAGGTCAGCGCGTGCTTCATCCTGTCGATCAAGGATGATCTCATGGACATCGCTCGCCACGTGTAGCGAGAGATGCGCATCTTCAAGTACGGTTCTGGCGCGGGCGCGAACTTCAGTGCGCTGCGCAGCGCCGGAGAGAAGCTCTCGAACGGAGGAACTTCTTCCGGGATGATGGACTTCCTCTCCGTTTTCGACCGCTCGGCTGGCGCGATCAAGAGCGGCGGGACGACGCGACGCGCGGCGAAGATGGTGGTGGTCGACGTGGATCACCCGGACATCGACATCTCCATTGGGTGGAAGGCGAAGGAGGAGGACAAGGCGCGTGCGCTGATCGCTGCCGGCTACTCGTCCGACTTCAACGGCGAGGCGTACCGCACCATCGGCGGGCAGAACGCGAACAACTCAGTGCGCGTCGACGACGCTTTCATGCAGGCTGCACTTGACAACGGCGAGTACGAGACGCGCTTCCGCGTCGGCGGAGGAGTGGCGAAGCGGAAGAAGGCGAAGGACACGCTGCGCAAGATCGCCGACGCTGCATGGCGCTGTGCTGATCCTGGCATCCAGTACTCCACGACCATCAACAAGTGGCACACCTGTCGAGACACCACGGAGATCCGGGCATCCAACCCCTGTTCCGAGTACATGTTCATCGACGACTCAGCTTGCAACCTCGCGAGCGTCAACCTCGCGCACTTCGATGGGCCGTCCGGCTTCGACACAGCGGCCTTCACGCACGCCTGTCGCCTCACGTTCATAGCGCAGGAGATCCTGGTCGACTACGCGAGTTACCCCACGCGCGAGATCGCCGAGAACTCCCACAACTACCGTCCTCTCGGGTTGGGGTACGCGAACCTCGGTGCGATGCTCATGCGGCGTGGTGTGGCGTATGACAGTGATGCTGGTCGTGGGATCGCCGCCGGCATCACGAGCCTGATGACGGCTGTGGCTTACGAAGCGAGCGCCGACATGGCGGCGTTCAAGGGGCCCTTCGCGCAGTTCGCCAACAACCGCAACTCCTCGATTCGGGTGATGGAACAGCACCGCGCTGCGCACCTGCGCGCGGCGCAGACTCTCGGCGCCGTCACGTTGCTTGGTGGGGGTGAGGTGTGGGATCGCGTGGTCGTGAAGGCGCGCGCGCACGGGCTGCGCAACGCGCAGGCAACCCTTCTCGCGCCGACTGGGACCATCGGTCTCCTCATGGACTGCGACACCACTGGTGTCGAGCCTGAGTTCGCGCTCACGAAGGAGAAGAAGCTCGCCGGCGGCGGCAAGTTCATCATCATCAACCAGTCGGTTGAGCCGGCGCTCGCGAAGCTCGGGTACTCTCAGGCACAGCGCAAAGTCATCGCCGACTTCATGGCGCAGCACTACAAGGTCGAGGGCGCGCCTGGACTGAAGGATGAGCACCTCTCGGTGTTCGACTGCGCGAACCGCTGTGGTGATGGTGTGCGTTTCATCGAGCCAATGGGCCACGTGCGCATGATGGAGGTGGTGCAGCCGTTCCTCTCGGGGGCCATCAGCAAGACCGTGAACATGCCCGAGAGCGCGACCGTGGAGCAGATCGAGCGCATCTACATAGAGGGATGGCAGCGCGGGCTCAAGGCGCTCGCGGTCTACCGTGAGAACTCGAAGGGATGCGCTGTCCTCGCGAGCAGCAAGAAGGACGCGGCGCCGGCCGCGCTCGCTCCCGTCGCGCGCCGGAGGCTTCCGAAGAAGCGCCTCGGCTTCACGCAAGAGGCGAAGGTCGGAGGGCAGAAGCTCTACGTGCGCACCGGACAGTACGAGGACGGCACGCTCGGGGAAATCTTCATCGACATGCACAAGGAGGGTGCGACCATGCGCTCGATGACGAACTCGTTCGCCATCGCCGTGTCGCTCGGCCTCCAGCATGGCGTGCCTCTGGAGGAGTTCGTCAACGCCTTCGCGTTCTCGAACTTCTCCCCGAACGGGATCGTGCAAGGTCACCCGAACATCAAGCATGCGAGCAGCATCATCGACTACGTGGTGCGCCTGCTTGGGTTGGAGTACCTCAACCGGACCGACTTGGTTCAGGTCAAGCCCGAGACAGGTACCACGCCCGACCCCAAGATGCAGAACTCGATGGTCTCGGTCGTGGCGGACGGGAAAGTCTGTACCGAGTGCGGGAACCTCGCCACGCGGAAGAATGGAACCTGCTACATCTGCGACAACTGCGGTACCCAAACCGGGTGTGCTTGACGCCGACGCTTGGGGATGTGTACACTGCACGCTCGCCCTACCCATACGAGGAGAACGTCATGACCGTCGCCGCCAGCCGCACCCTCGACAACAGCAAGGACGTGGCCCGCCAGTTCCCGTCGTCGGCCCTGGCCGACTCGTCCATCACCGCCGAGAAGCTCGCCCCAGGCGCGGTCGAGTCCGCCGACGTGGCGGACGGCTCCATCACGACGGCGAAGCTCGCCGCGCTCGCCGTGACGGGTGCCAAGATCGCCGCCGGCACGATCTCGACGGGCAAGTTCGTGGCGGGTGCCATCGCGACCGCGGACATCGCGGCTGGCGCCATCGCGGCGAGCGCCGGTGGGCGCGCGCTCATGGCGGACGGCTTCTTCGACTCCGCTGCCACCACCGCCAAGTTCGCGGCTGGCGCCATCGCGGCGAGCGCCGGTGGGCGCGCTCTCATGGCGGACGGCTTCTTCGACGCCGCTGCCGCCACCGCCAAGTTCGCGGCCGGTGCCATTCCGGCGAGCCGCATGGCGAATGGTGCGGCCATCGCTGCGCTGCTCTCCGCGGGTCTCGGTGCCAGTGCCGCCTACGACAAGACGACCAGCGGTGCGCAGACCACCCTCGCGGCCGACGCGGTCAAGGATCGCGCGTGCCTTCTCGTCGCCGTGGTGACGGAGAGCTTCGCCAACGGGGACGGCGCCCAGCCCACCTTCACCGTCGGTGAGACGGCTGCGGCGACGAAGTTCTTCGACACCACGGCCTTCGCGGACGCCACGGTGGGGACCGTCCTCGTGTTCGCGGGGATCAACCTCGCCACCAAGAACCTCATCGTGACGGGCGTCGCTGCGACGGGCGCGACGAGCACCGGAGCCATCGCGCTCACGGTCATCGCCCTCCCGACCTCGTAACCTCCGATCGTCAGGCCCCGACGCCCCGGTCCATGTAAGGGCCGGGGCGTTTCTCTGTACTGGCCCCTGGTGAGCAGCCTGGATGGCCGGGTTCCGGGGCTTGACGGTGCGACCAGGGTATGCCATACTGTGGGTGTTCAGAGAGGGAACGGAGGACGACGTGAGCACAAGCACAAGCAGCGCGATCAAGCTGACGCCGGAGCAGACCCGCCTCACCGAGCACCCGGCCAAGGGCGGCCCCTGTCTCTGTGTCGCGGTCGCGGGTGCTGGCAAGACGACCGCCATCTGCGCGACCTGCCAGCGCATCATCGACCTGGGCGTCCGCCCGCAGGACATCCTCGTCGCGACCTTCTCCTCGCACGGCGCCAAGGACATGAAGGCCCGCGCCGCCCGGCTCGGCATCCACGCGGGAGTGAACTGGCGCACGCTGCACTCGTGCGGCTGGTCGATCATCGGCGAGGTGTCGAACCTCGGTCGGGAGACCCCGGACCGTCGTGACCCCGTGGTGGTCGACCCGCGCTCCGGCAACGGCTGGTGGGTCAAGAAGCTCCTGCGCGACTTCCTGCGCGAGCGCGCCAAGGGCGTCAGCGACACGGAGAAGCAAGTCATCGAGAAGGCCGGGCCGAAGGTGCTGTCGGAGGTGTCTCTCGCCTCGGCTCACCTCATCTGGCCCGAGGCGTGGACCGCCGCGGACGGCACCGTGTACCCCGCTTACGCGGAGTGGGCCACCACGCGCGAGCGCGAGCCGGCCGACGACCTGCTCGCGTCGTTGGCCGCCGGCTTCTTCCGGCTGTGGGAGGAGGTCAAGGCGGAGCCCGAGCTTCGCGGCTACGACGCCCCCATCGGCGATGACCGCCGCCGGCCCGGCTCGCTCCATCCGCTCTCGCGGTCGGAGCCGCGTGGGCTGCGCGCGAAGGTGAAGTGGTTCAGCTTCGACGATCAGATCGCCTGGCCTGCCCGTTGGGTTCGGGAGGGCAAGAAGTTCGTCGCGGGCTATCAGCACACGTTCGCGTGGGTCATCGTCGACGAGGCGCAGGACAACAACATCGCGCAGACCACCCTCGCGCAGTTCCTCACCACGAACGACAACCTCATCCTCGTGGGCGACGACCAGCAGTCCATCTACGCCTTCCGCGGGTCGAAGCCGGCGCTCCTCCGCGTGTTCCGCGACGAGAAGGCCATCTCCGCGGTCTTGTTCACGTCCAACTTCCGCTGCGCGCAGGCCATCCTCGACGTGGGGAACGGCATTCTGTCGCACGCGACCGACCGGCTCTACCAGGGCGACCTGCGCGTGGGCCGCACCGACGACCAGGCCAAGGGTGGCGTGGTCACGGCGACCGAGTACGACGACGCGGCGTGCGAGGCGTCCGGTGTCCTTGACACCATCCAGGCCGCCATTGCGTGTGGCGTGAACCCGGACGACATCGCGGTGCTCTACCGGCTGAACTCGCAGTCGGGCGCCCTCGAACTGGAGGCCATCAAGCGCGGCGTTCTCTACAACGTCGCCGGCTCCAAGTTCTTCGACCGGGCCGAGGTCAAGACGACGTGCGCCTTCCTCGCCGTGGCGCAGGACGAGTGCGATGCGGCGGCCTGGAAGCGGGTCACGTCGAGCGTCGTGCGCGGGCTCGGCGCGCAGTTCATCAAGGAGTACCCCACCCTCAAGGTCGCCCGCGCGGCGGCCACGAAGCGCGGCCTGCTCTCCGGCTGGCGCAAGGGGCTGGAGTCGGTGCTGCCGGTCGTCGACGGTGTCAAGGCGCTCCTCAAGGACGCCAAGCTGTCCGAGGCCATCCTGTTCATCGCGGACGAGGGCGGTGTGCGGAAGCACTACCGCGACGACGCGGCTGGTGCGGACGACGAGACCGAGGTCGATCAGGCGCTCAACGGCCTGGCCGAGTGCGCCGTTTCCATCGGCAACATCGAGTCGCTCCTCCGGTTCGCTTCGTCCTCGACCGGCAAGAGCGCCGACAAGGACGGCGGGCGCGAGCCCCGCATCACGTTCTCGACCGTCCACAAGGCGAAGGGCTTGGAGTGGACCCTCGTCGCGGCGATCGGCTGGACCGCCGGCGTGTTCCCGTTCCGCAAGGCGCCGCTCGATGAGGAGCGCCGTCTCGGGTACGTCTGCGCCACGCGCGCGCGCCAGTTCCTCCACATCTCGTGGACGACCCGTGACGCGCTCGGCAACGACGCCGGTCCCTCGGGTCTCGTGGCCGAGGGTCGGGTGGAGGAGGTCGCCGAGACCTACCCCGCCAGCCCGTGCGACAAGCTCGTGCTCCCGCCTGGCGCTCTCGCGCCGGCGGTGACGGCTCCGACCTGGGGCAAGGCGATCGGGCAGTAGCTACGCATTGGGAGCGTGGCATCGTGACAGGGGCCGCCATCTGGTGGCCCCTGTCGCACGTACTGCTGACCTGGTAGGATCCCAGCGCATGACCGCCCCGCTCTCCGAGATCGCAGGTGAGACGACATCGTTCGACTTCACGGCAGCCCCGGACGGGCCGCTGCCAGGACTGTGGGAGTCGTACCTCTTGAGCCATGATGGGGTGGGCGCTGTGACGTGGGGCCCTGAGCCGGCTCCCCTGACCTACTTCAGCATCGTGGGCGGGCTCGGTCTGTGGAACTACACCCGGACGCCCTGAACGGCGCGCGCGAGAGGGGGCTGAATGTCGGCAACGTTCGAGTTTTGGGAGGACAACGGGCCCGCCATCTCCAGCCCTCCGAAGGGTACTACCCGCACTGCGGCGCGCGGTGAGGGCAACTGGAAGAACGTCGATGACTCGGTCACGGCGTATACGTCCAGTCCGGTCCGAGCGGGGAACAACAGCTTCGACAAGTGGCAGTTCGGCCGGTTCACGGGGGCTTTCAACGAGATCAGCAACGGTCTTTGGGCTCACACGGCCGGAGTTCTAGGCGCGGGCCTCGCGGTCAAGGGTGCGGTGACATCGACCTACACCACTCCGGCCACCACCGCGAATGCTGCCCTGAGCGTGGACATGACCCCCGTGATCGCCATCGGCTCGGGTCAGCCCGTTCTGTTCCATACGACGGGCCCGGAGGGTGCGACTCCGACGCCCACCCTCACTGCGGCTGGCTACACGCAGTACCTTCCGACACAGCTTCAGACGACCGTATCGGCTGCGGCAGGAGACATCGCGAGCGTGGCCCTGACCCTGGAGTACGACGAGAACTGAGGGGGTCAATACAATGACCGAAAATCTCAAGTACCTCTTCCTCGTTCACTTCACGGACGGCACCGACTTCGCGCAGGCCCCTGATGACGTGGCAAGGGTCGCCAAGGAAGGATCATCCTTCTCGGATGTGGTCTTTCTTCAGAAGGAGCGCGGGCTAGAGATCGAGTCCTTCTTTCTGGTGGGGGACCACGTCTACGCTGTCGACCTCCGCGATGGCCATTTCGAGATTGACCATCAACCGTTCCGGGTCGGTCAGGACGTGCCCGAGCCAGGCACGAAGCTCAGGCTGATTTACTTCCGACGACACACGCATCGACGGCAACCAGGCCACGAAGATTCGCACACGATGTGTTTCTTCATGGGCTGGCAAGCTACGCTCCCCAGCGGCAAGAACATCAGGGCAGAGATCAGGATTGATTGAGGGTCTCTAGCCATGGCTATCGTAGGAACAGATCGCGGGACGGGCTCGAACAACGCGAGCGGGCTCACGTTCAACCTGAACCCTGGGGGCAACTTCTCCTCCGGGCTTGGGGGCATGGCCGTGTTGTGCCTCGCGGTCGACAACGCCCACGTGGGCGGTTTGCCTTTCACGACCTTTACTGTTACTGATGACCTCGGGAACACCTGGACACGTCGCGCGTCCTCCCTAGAAAACTCGGGTGGTGGTGCCTACACCGGTGTTGAAGGCGCGATCTTTACTACTTCGCAGGATGGCGGGACGCTCACGACGTCCACGGTCATCACGGTCTCCTTTGATACGGCGCCC
>JAHFBW010000389.1 GCA_023249845.1 Candidatus Eiseniibacteriota bacterium | reverse complement strand
ACCACCTGCGCGTGACCGTGGCCGGCGATTCGTTTCGCGTCTCGGCGCTCGACGATACGGCGCATTTTCTCATCAATAAGGGCGCCGTGGCGCGAACGGCAACACTCCCGCCGAGCCTTGTGAAGGTGGGCCGCTTCACGCTGCGGCTGTCGCACCAGAGATTCCCCGCGCTCATCGTGTTCGACCCGGAAAGCCCGCACTTCGCCAGCTTCCACGGTCTCGACTGGTATCCGGTGGACCTGGACTACCGCTTCGCGGTGCCGCTCACGCCCAACCCGCACGCCGACACCACCATCATCATGAGCACGCGCGGCAACGCGCGGCGCGCGGTGCTGGCGGGCTGGTTCGACCTGCGTGTGCAGGGCAAGCCGGTGCGGCTCGAGGCACACCGGTTGCTTGAGCCGGGCGTGGATGAGCACAGCGTGAGCGTGTTCTTCCGAGACGCCACGACCGGGAGCGAGACGTACGGTGTGGGACGGTACGTGGACCCCGAGAAGCTCCCGAACGGCGACTGGTTGGTGGACTTCAACAACGCCTACAACCCGGCGTGCGCCACGAGTCCGTACTACAACTGCCCGATCCCCTCCAAGGCGAACACTCTCAAGATCGCGATCCGCACGGGTGAGAAGGACTCGCACTACTCCCATCCGTGAGAGCTGGAACGAGCAAGAGGCGCCGGCCCATCCCTGGGCCAGCGCCTCGCACGGCTGCAGCTGTGTGAAACTCAAGCGTGTGACGGGGCCTTCTCGAGCAGCTCTTTCAGCACGTCGCCCGCCCCGAGCTGGCCGAAGCGGCGGAGCGCCGGCGGACCCTGGCTGCGGATCGTGCCCTTGTTGATGGCGTCGGTCATCTCGCGCACCAGTTCGGCGACGCCGCGCGGAAGGCCCAGTCCGGTCAGGGTGGGCACGACGGCGTCGATGGGACTGAACTGGGTCGTGATGTTGTGGCCGAGGATGCGGGTGAGCTCGCCCGAGATGTCGTTCGGCGACCAGGCACGCGTGGTGGTGACCTCCACGACGCGCGTGCCGGCGGCCGGCTCGAGCAGCAGCTCCGCGGCGACGCGGCCGATGTCGGCGGTGGCCGCCATCGGGATCGCGCGATTGGGCGTGAGGAACGTGGGCAGCACACCGCCTTGAGTCGCAGGCAGCGACGACGCGAAGTTCTCGATGAAGTAACCGGCGCGCAGGAACGTGATGTTCTTCGTGGCGGCCCCGAGCGTCCGCTCGGCGTAGTGCAGGCTCTGGATGGGACCGGTGCCCTCGCTCAGCTCGGCGCCGAGCGACGACAACAGCACCACGTGCGGCACGCCGCTCATTCGCACCGCTTCGGCCAGCGCATCGATCACCGGATGTTGGGCGGCGAGCATGTCATCCGCATCGTAGCGCGGCGGCACCAGCAGGTAGGCGCCCTTCGCACCGCTGAGTGCCTTGGCCATCGCGACCGCATCGCCGAGCTGGGCCTCGAACACTTCCGCGCCACGGTGCTTCCACGTCGCGCCCTGCTTCGGGTCGCGCACGACGACGCGCACCTTCTCGCCCTGCGCCAACAGCGTCTCTGCAACGCCCCTGCCGGTGTGACCGCTGACTCCCACGACGACGTACATGAATGCACTCCCTTGGAGGCTCCTCCTGACCGGCCGCGCACCGCGTACGCACCGGCACCCACGACCACGTCGTGGCACCATTCATTAGGGATGCCGGGGCCCTGCGATCCGGTGCGCGATGAATCGGGACCGGGCAGGGATTGACAGCGCGGTTGCCCCCGGGGCGAGCCGGAGGCGAGCGGAAGGGCGAAGTCGGGTCAGTCCCCGAGCCCGTGCTCGGCGCGGCGTGCCCGCTCAAGTCGGCTGCGCGCCTCGTGTTGCACCACCTCGAGCATGCCGACCAGGCCCTGGCCCTTCCCCATCGAGAGGTCGCGGCCGAAGATCCGGAAGATGACGTCCTGCGGCACGCGCGCCACGAGTTCGAGCGGCTGGCCTGACAGCGTGTTGTCCATGATCGCGGCCCACGCTTTGGCCGAGAGCCCCTGCGGGTTCTCGACCGCGAACCACAACTTGAGCGTGCCGTCCGGCCGGTCGACGGCGAACACGTACGCATCCGATTCGCAGCGCGGGGCGCGGCTCTTGTCCGGGAACGGCCGCACGGCCACCGAGGCGGGCGCTTCCTCGAAGCTGTCGGCGTATTCGATCAGCATCTCGGCGCGCAGGCCGCGGTCCACGGACTCGAAGTCCGCGACCACATCCGCGAGCGGCGCCGGGAGTGCGGGCTGCTCACTCATCGTGCGTCGTCCTTTCGGTCGGTCGCGGACGGCGGGCGGCGCGCCGGCCGGAGCAGCGGGCTCAGGGCTTTTCGATGGGCATCCCGACCGCGTTGCCCCACTCCGTCCAGCTGCCGTCGTAGTTGCGCACGCGCTTGTAGCCGAGCAGGTACGTGAGCGCGAACCAGGTCAGGCTGCTGCGCTCGCCGATGCGGCAGTAGGCGATGACATCGTCCTCGGGCTTGAAGCCGATCTCGCCCTCGTAGATGGCGCGCAGCGCCGCCGCGTCCTTGAACGTCCCGTCCTCCGGGTTCGCGGCGCGTGCCCACGGCACGTTCTTCGCCCCCGGGATGTGCCCGCCGCGCAGCACGCCCTCCTGCGGGTATTCGGGCATGTGCGTGCGTTCGCCGGT
>JAHFBW010000388.1 GCA_023249845.1 Candidatus Eiseniibacteriota bacterium | reverse complement strand
TTGGGCCCGCTCACGGTCACGCCGGGATCGATGTCCACCACGCCGCGGATGCCGGCGAGCAGCACCGCGGTCTCGCGCGCGCGTTGCTGGAGCACGACGCGGTCCTCGCCGAACAGCTTCACCTCGATCGGCTGCGGCACGGCGATCAGGTCGCCGATGACGTCCTCCACCAGCTGCCCGAATTCGATGCGCAGCATCGGCCACTGTGACTCGATGCGATTGCGCAGGTCCGCGGACACCTCCTCGCCCGTGCGCGAGCGGTGCGGCTTCAGCACGAGCACGTAGTCGCCGCGGTTGGGCTCGGTGATGAAGAAGCCGAGCTGGTTCCCGATGCGTCCCGAGTAGGATTCGATCTCCGGCGTGATGGCGAGCTCGTGCTCCATGCCGGCGATGAGCTTCTGGGTCTCCGCGGGCGACGTGCCGGGCGGCGCGAAGAAGTCGAGGATCAGCGCGCCCTCGTCCATCTCCGGCAGGAAGCCGGTGCCGAGCGTGCCTCCGAGCCACGCCGCGAGCAGGGCCGCCACGAGCACGATCACCGGCGCGATCCATGCCCGGCGCGCGAGCTTCGCGGCAGCGCCTCCGAACCCGGGGCCGATCTGTTCGCGCATTCGTGCGATCCGGCCGCGGCCCTTCGCGCCCGTGCCGGCGCGCACCAGCGGCGGCACGATGGTGAAGCACAGCACCAGCGACGACGCCAGCATCACCGCCATGGTGAACGCGAGCACGCGGAAGAACGCGCCCGCCACGCCGGAGAGGCCCGCGAACGGCAGGAAGATGGCGAGCGTGCACGCGCTCGAGGCGAGCATGCCGGGCAGGATCTCCGCGAGCGCCGCCGCGGTCTTGAGCTGGGCGCGATGCGAGATGTGTTCGACCACGACAATGGCGTCATCGAGCACCAGGCCGACGGCGGCGGCGATGCCGCCGAGCGTCATCATGTCGAGCCCGAGGCCGGCCAGCCGCAGCACCACCAGCGTCGCGGCGATCGAGCCCGGCAGCACCAATGCGCCGGCGAGGCCCAGGCCCAGGCTGCCGAGGAACAGCGCCACGATGGCGATGGCCACGAGCGCGCCGGTGGCGAGCGCGTCGCGCGCGCTGCCCACGGACTCGTGCACCAGCCAGGATTGGTCGTAGATGACGCGAATTTGAACATCCGCGGGCAGTTCGCGCTTGTGCGCGTGGAACCAGTCGCGCGTCGCGTCGGCGAGCGTCAGGATGCTCGCGGCGGGCTGCCGCAGCAGGTTGATATGCACGGCCTCGACGCCGTGCGCACGGTAGCGCGCGAATTCAGGCACCTCGGACAGCGCCACGCTCCCCAGCGCCGACAGCGGCACGCGCGTGCCGTCGGGGAGCGGCACGGGCACGCGCGCGAGCGAGGCGAGATCGTTCGGGCGGTCATCCGTCAGTCCCAGGTACAGCTCGCGATTGGTCTCGAGCAGGCCCACGGATTCGAGCTTGGTGGAACGCTGCACGGCCTCGGCCACGGCCGCCGCGTCCAATCCCCGCGCCTGAAGCGCGGAAGGCTCCAATGTCACGCGCGCCTCATAGCGCCGCCCGCCCTGCACGATGACCTCGGCGCAGCCGGGCAGCCGCGCGAGTTCGGGCTGCAGCCGCAGCTCGGCCAGGTCGCGCAACTCGGCGAGCGATCGCGTCGGCGAGGTGAGGGAGTAGGCGAGCACCGGGAACAGCGCCGGGCTCATGAGCCGCGCGTCCACCGTGGTGCCCTCGGGGAGCCGGCCGCGCACGGCGTCGAGGCTGGCCTGCACGCGCTGCAGCGTCAGGTCCATGGGGGCGCTCCACACGCAGTCGAGGTTCATCTCGACCGAGCCGCGCGACGTCGTGCTGCGCAGCTCGCGCACGCCTGGCACGCGGCGCACCGACGCTTCGAGCGGCCGCGTCACGGCGCGCAACATCTGCTCGGCTGGCAGTTCCCCGGCGTCGGCGATGACGGTGATGCGCGGGAACGTCACCTCGGGCAGCATCGCGGCCGGCGCGTGCCACGCCGACCACGCGCCCAGCACCAGCACGCACGCGAACGCGAACACGATGGCGCGCCGCTGCGCGCGCACGCCCTCGAAGAACCCGATCACGGCTGCGGCTTCACGCGGGCATGGTCGGGCAGACCGCGGGTGCCTTCCACCACCACGCGCGCGCCGGGCTGCGGCGCCGCGCCGAGGAGTTCGCGCCAGCCGTCCAGCGTCACGCCGAGCGTCACCGGCGTCCACACCGCCTCGCTGTCGGCGGCCACCACCACCACGCGCGCGCTGCCGTCGAGATCGTTCTCCACCACGGCGGCCACCGGCACCGCGGGCGAGCGGCGCGGCGCGCTGGTGCGCAGTTCGGCATTGCCGAAGCGCTCGAGCAACGGCGTGGCGCCGAGCGACAGGGGGCTCAGCCAGATCAAGGTCGACTGGTCGGTCACGTTGGCGGACGGCAGCATGCGCAGCACGCGCGCGGCGCGCGGCAGCTCGCCCTCCACGCGCACGGTGGCGCCGTCGCCCACGCGCACGCGGCTCGCCTGTTGCGCCGGCAGCCGCGCCTCGAACACCACCGCGTCCTGCGGCGTGATCGCCAGGACTTCCGCGCCCTCGGCAAGCTCGGCGCCCGGTTCGGCGCCCCGTCGCGTCACCACGCCCGCGCGCGGCGCGCTCAACGGCACGCGCACGAGATCGCG
>JAHFBW010000100.1 GCA_023249845.1 Candidatus Eiseniibacteriota bacterium | reverse complement strand
GGCCCCCCTGCAGCCCCGTGCCGCGCAGAGCTCGAGTCGCGACGAGTTTGTCGAGGCTCGCCCGCCGATAGTCCGTCAGCGCGGTTCCCGCGAACGGCAGCACGCAGCTACATGAGCTTCGCCGAGTCGCGGCGAGCGGCGCTTTTAAGCCGGTCAAGTGAAATCGTCGGTCCAGACCGGACCGGGCACGCTGGCTACAGAACCAGACTGAGATCATCCGCGGGCACAGCTGTCTGGATCACGAAACGTCGCCACGGACGCACGTACCCATCAAACGCTGCCCCGCTTCTCCACAACTCTCCGTGGAATACCGGTGGAACGTGCCGCGCGTTGGCGCCGAGCCCTACGAACCCCCGCAACCCCTTGCCAATCGCGGCGCTGAGCCGCGTGCCGCGTTGACGCCGGCTGCCCCTGTCGCCTACCTTCGGGGGTCCGCACCCACCCGACGGGCACCCCCCGGAGAATCCGCATGATCCGCAGTATGACCGGCTACGGCTCGGCCGAACTCGAGCGCTCCGGGCAGCGCCTCACCGCCGAGATCCGTTCGGTCAACCATCGCTTCTGCGAGGTGGGCGTCCGCGGCCCCAAGGTGGCCCTGGCGTTCGAGGACCAGATCCGGCACCTGATCCAGGAGCGGTTCTCACGCGGCAAGTTCAACCTCACGATCACCTGGGTGGGCGCGGGCGACCAGGGCGAGGTCCTGAAGCTCAATGACGCCGTCGCCCAGCGCTACGTGGACCTCATGTCGCAGTTGAAGACGCGCTTTGGCCTGAAGGGCGAGATCGACCTCGCCACGGTGGCGTCGCTGCCCGACCTGTTCTCGTGGGAACACACGGCCATGTCCGACGAGGAGAGCTGGGGACTCGTGCGCGACGTGGTCGAGAAATCCTGCGACAACATGAACCTCATGAAGGACCGCGAGGGCGCCGCGCTGACGCGCGACTTCGAGAAGCGTCTGCACGCCATCCGTACCGAGCTCGACAGGGTCTCCGAGCGCGCTCCGCTCCGCCCGCAGGAAGCGAAAGACCGCATGGTGGCGCGCATCAAGCCGCTCCTGGACGACGTCGAGATGGACCCCATCCGCATCGCGCAGGAAGTGGCCCTGCTCGCCGATCGGCTGGATTGCACCGAGGAGTGCGTGCGCCTGGCCGCGCATCTGGACCAGTTCCGGCACCTGATCGAGGGCCCCGAGCTGGCGGGCCGCAAGCTCAACTTCCTGCTTCAGGAGATGAACCGCGAGGCCAACACGATCGGTTCCAAGGCGAACGACGTGGGCATCGGCCACGCGGTGATCGTCATCAAAGAAGAAGTCGAACGCATCCGCGAACAGGTGCAGAACGTCGAATGATGGGAGCCTCCCTGGCAGAAGCCTCGCCGCCGAGCGCGCACCCGAACGTGGGCGCCAGGCCGCAGGCGACGGTTACGGGCGGTTCGCCGGACAACCTGGATACACCGGCGCGCAAGGGCAACGGATTCATCCTCGTGGTGACGGGGCCTTCGGGCGCGGGCAAGGGCACGTTGGTTGCGCACCTGCTCAAGCAGCGGCCCGCGTGCGTGTTCTCGGTGTCCGCGACGACGCGGCCGCGCCGCAGCACGGAGGTGGACGGTCGCGAGTATCGGTTCCTGAACCGCGAGGAGTTCGAGAAGCGGCGTCAGGCCGGCTACTTCCTCGAGACGGCCGAGGTTCACGGCAACATGTACGGCACGCCGGTGGAGGAAGTGGATGCGCGCGTGCGCGAAGGGAAGGTCGTCGTGCTCGACGTGGACGTGCAGGGGGGCGCCAGCGTGCGACGCGTGCGTCCGGACGCGGTGACGGTGTTCGTCTACCCGCCGTCCCTCGCCTCGTTGCGCGAGCGACTCGAGGCGCGCGGCACGGACTCGCCGGAAGTGATCGACGAGCGCATGCGCAACGCGCCGGGCGAGCTGGCGCAGAGTGTTCACTACGGCTACATCATCATGAACGACCGACTCGAGCAGGCGCAGGACGCCCTGCTCGCCATCCACGACGCCGAGCACGCTCGCGTGCATCGGTCGCGAGTCGGCTGAGCGGTTTGCGGTACGCACGCGGCGTCAACGGGGGCGCCGCGGGCAAGATCGAGGGCCCCGAACTTTCGGAGATCGCATGAAGCTTTCCGCACTGGTTCCGCCTCCGGGCAAGAGCAAGTACGAGCTGTCCATCGTGGCCGCCCGCGAGGCGCGTCGCCTGAACGAGTGGATCCGCCGCAGTGGTGAGACGCTGCACGGCAAGGTCACGGCGGTGGCGCTCGAGCGCGTGCTCCACGACGACGTGCCGTACTACTACGAGGACCCGATGGCCCTGCTCGCGCAGCCCGCGGAGGCAGTGGCCGAGCCGACGCTCGAGTAGCGTCATGCTTCGCGACCGGGTCGTGGTCGTGGGCGTCTCCGGCGGCATCGCGGCCTACAGGGCCTGCGAGCTGGTGCGCCGGTTGCGCGACCGCGGCGCCACCGTGGTGGTGGCCATGACCCGCGCGGCGGGCGAGTTCGTCACGCCGCTCACGTTCCAGGCGCTCTCCGGCAATCCGGTGGTGAGTGAGCTGTGGGGCGACCAGCGCCCGCGCTTCGACCTGCCGCTCGAATCGCTCGGCAAGGTGCGCGGCCACGTCGAGCACGTGGACGTGGCCGAGGTGGCCGACGCCGTGGTGCTGGCGCCCACCACGGCCGACCTCATGGCGCGGCTGGTGCACGGCGAAGCACCCGACGCGCTAACGTCATTGGTGCTGGCCACGACCGCGCCGCTCGTGATAGCGCCGGCCATGGACCTCAACATGTGGCAGGCCGACGCCACGCAGTCGAATGCGCGAACGCTGCGAGCCCGCGGCTTTCGCTTCGTGGGGCCGGACTCGGGTCCGCTCGCCTCGGGGCTCGCCGGGCCCGGACGTCTCGCCGAGGTGGGGGCCATCGTGGACGAGGTCGACGCAGCGCTCCGGCTGCGCACGAGCATGAAGGGCATGCGCGTGCTGATCGGCGCGGGACGCACCGAGGAGCCGCTCGATCCCGTGCGCGTGCTCACCAATCGCTCGAGCGGCCGCATGGGGTTGGCACTCGCCGAGGCCGCGCGCGATCGCGGCGCCGAGGTGATCGTGGTCACGGGCCCGGTGAGCGTGGACATGCCGCACGGAGTCAGCGTGGTGCCCGTGATGACGGCATTGCAGATGGAGCGCGCCATGGCGGGGCACGCGGGCAAGGCCACCGTCGTCATCATGGCCGCGGCGGTGGCGGACTATCGGCCGGCCAAGCTCGCGACCCAGAAGCTCAAGCGCGACAACGCGTCGTTGAACGTACCGTTGGTGGCGAACCCCGACATCCTCGCCGGGCTGGGCGCCGCCAAGCGCAAGGGCCAGACCGTGGTGGGCTTCGCGCTCGAAACGCAGAACGGCATTGCCAACGCGCGGAAGAAGCTCGAGGCGAAGAACGCCGACCTGATCGTGCTGAACACGCCCGAGGCCGGCATCGGCGGCGGGACCAACACCGTGACACTCGTGGAAGCGCGTTCCACGGTGGAGCTGCCCGAGTCGAGCAAACGCGAGGTCGCGGAGCGTATCCTCGACCGCGTGCTCGAGCTCCGCGGCGACACGGCGAAGAGCCCCAAGCTCAAGCTGACGAAGCCCACCGCAGCGCGGCGCGCGGCGCGGAAGAGCCGATGATGAGCAACGCGAAGAATGAAGATGGTGCAGAGCACGCACAGGAACGCGATGAGCAACGCGAAGACATGACGATGAGCATCGCGAAGCAGAGGACGATGAGCACCACGAAGAGACTCGATTGATGTCCGACGACCTCCGGAAAGAAGCGGCCTCGGTGGCCCAGGCGCTCCGGCGAAAGCTCGAGCGCGAGCGCGCGCTGGGCTCCGGCGAGCTGGTGGCGGCTGGCGTGGCGAGAGCGCGGCGCGAAGGCATACCGGCTCGCTCGAACGGCGCCGTGGAACACCGGGGGTCAGCGGCGAGCATGCAGTCGCCGACTGTTTCGCGCAGACCTGAGCCTGTCTCGGTCACGGCTGTAGACTCACCCGCCTTCGAGCCACCCACGCCGTCGACCGACCCCGAAGCCTTCACGCTCTCGCCACCGGAACCGCACGTTCGCGCACGCAAGCGATCTTCTCATCTCACCGCGGTCGTGGAGGAAGAACGCGACGAGCTGCCGCCGTTCACCGACGACCTCCACGCGTCGGCATTGGCTGGCGCTCGCGACCGTCTGGCCGTGGAGGCGTTTCCCGTGCTCGAGTCGGTCGCCGCCGAAGCGCGGGCCTGCACCAAGTGCGGACTGTGCACGACACGCACGCAGGCGGTGCCGGGCGTGGGCAGCGCCGCAAGCGGCATCGTGTTCGTCGGCGAGGCTCCCGGCGCGGACGAGGACCTGCGCGGCGAACCGTTTGTGGGCCGGGCCGGCGAACTGCTCACGCGCATGATCGCCGCGATGGACGAGAAGCAGCTGATCCCCAGCGTGAAGCTGTCCCGCGAGACGGTCTACATCGCGAACGTGTTGAAGTGCCGTCCACCCGAGAATCGCAATCCGCTTCCGCACGAGATCGAATCGTGTTCGCCCTACCTGCTGCGTCAACTCGAGGCGCTCAAGCCGCGCATCATCTGCTGCCTCGGGAAGTTCGCGGCGGAGCTGCTGCTGCAGTTGAAAGGCACGGTCTCAGGCATGCGGGGCAAGACCTACCGCTGGCGTGGCGCCAAGCTCATCGTCACCTATCACCCGGCGTACCTGTTGCGCAGCCCCAGCGCGAAGCGCCCGGTGTGGGACGACCTGCAGCGCCTCGCGCAGGAATATCTCACCGACTGAACATCCCCGAGCCACCGCGCGGCTCGCGCGCCGGAAGGAATCCAGCCATGTCCGACACCCTCATCAGCAGCTCGAGCCCCCCGGGACTCACGCCGCCGCAGGCACTCGACGCCGAACGCTCGATCCTCGCGTCCATGATGCTCGACGAGGCGGCCATCGGCCGCGCGGTCGAGTTGGTCGACGCCACGGCGTTCTACCGCACGTCGCACGCCAAGGTGTACGAGGCGCTGGTCGCGCTCTACAACGCCAGCACGCCGGCCGACCTCATCACCGTAGCCGAGGAGTTGAAGAAACGCGGTGACCTCGAGGCCGTGGGCGGTCCGCAGTTCCTGGCGCAGATCATGGAGTACGCCACGACGTCGGCGAACATCGAGCAGCACATCAAGATCGTGCATTCCAAGTCGATCCTGCGGCACCTCATCAAGGCAACCGGCGAGATCCAGCAGCAGTGCTACGCCGGCAGCGAGGAGACGGCGGAGATCCTCGATCGCTCCGAAGCGCGCATTTTCGCGATCACCGACCAACGCATCCGCGCAGGATTCACCGGCATCCGCGAACTCCTGAAGCCCACGTTCGACAACATCCAGAAGCTGTTCGAGCGCAAAGTGCAGGTGACCGGCGTGCCGAGCGGCTGGGATGACCTGGACAAGCTGACGAGTGGATGGCAACCGGGCGACCTCGTGATCCTCGCGGGCCGGCCGTCGATGGGTAAAACCTCCGCGGCCATGAACATGGCTGAGAACGCGGCCATCCGTCACAACATCCCGGTGGCGGTGTTCTCGCTGGAAATGAGCAAGGAGCAGCTGGCATTGCGGCTGCTCTGCTCCCAGAGCGAAGTGGCGCTGCACAAAGTGCGCACGGGCTACCTCGGGAACGAGGACTGGCCGCGACTCACGACCGGAGCGGGCCTGCTCACGCAGGCGCCCATCTTGATCGACGACTCACCCGCGTTGAGCGTCCTCGAGGTGCGTGCGAAATGCCGCCGCCTGAAAGCCGAGGGCAAGCTCGGGCTCGTCGTCATCGACTATATCCAGCTCATGCGCAGCAGCACGCCGGTGGAGAACCGTGTTCAGGAGATCTCGCAGATCTCGCGTGGCCTGAAGGCGCTCGCCAAGGAGCTCAGCGTTCCGATCATCGCGTTGTCGCAGCTCTCGCGTGCGGTGGAACAGCGCGGCGGCGGTGGCCGTCCGCAGCTCTCGGACCTCCGGGAGTCGGGAGCGCTCGAGCAGGACGCGGATGTCGTGATCTTCGTCTACCGTGAGGTGGTCTATAAGCCCGACACGTCGGAGCCCGGCAAGTCGCAGCTCATCATCGCCAAGCAGCGCAACGGCCCCACGGACGACGTGGACATGACGTTCCTGCGCGAATGCACGAAGTTCGTGCCCTACAGCCCGGTCATGTCGGGCGAGACCGAACCCGGCTTCTGATCGCATGATCGGCGACAGCCTCGCCGCGCGCGGGATCCGCTACCTGCGCGGGCGGCCACTCGACTGGGTGGCCGACGTGGGCCGCATCTTCCTGCTGGTCGGCGAGACCTTCCGCGTGATGGGGCGCGGCCTGCGCTCGTTCCGCCTGGTGGTGGACGAGATGCACGCCATCGGCGTTCAGTCGCTGCTCTTGGTGCTGATCGTGAGCGTGTTCACGGGCGCGGTGGCGGCGGTTCAGGCGGCCTACCAGTTCTCGAGCGTGGTGCCGCTCAAGTACATCGGCTCGGTCATCATGCGCTCGGTGATCATCGAGCTGGGCCCGGTGTTGACGGCGCTCATCGTGGGCGGGCGCGTGGGCGCGGCCATCGCCGCCGAGCTCGGCACCATGCGCGTCACCGAGCAGATCGACGCGCTCGAGGCGATGGCGATCAACCCGGTGCGCTACCTGGTGGTGCCGCGCGTGGTGGCTTCGATCGTCATGCTCCCCATCCTGGTCATGATCGCGAATGCGGTCGCCATCTTCGGCGGCTATGTCGTCTCGATCACCAGCATCGGCGTGAGCACGCACACCTACGTCATGGGCCTCAAGGACTTCTTCTACATGAAGGACCTGATGTCGGGCATCATCAAGGCGGTGTTCTTCGGCGCCATCATTGGCTGGATGGGCTGCTACCACGGGTTTCGCACCGAGGGCGGCGCCGAGGGTGTGGGCGTGGCCACCACGCGCGCCGTCGTGTCGTCATGCGTACTGGTGCTGATCAGCGACTACGTGCTTGCGAACGTCCTGTTCCGGTTCATCTTCGCGTCGTGATCCGCATCCGGGGACTTCGGAAGAAACTGGGCACGAAGCAGGTGCTCGACGGCGTGAACCTCGACATCCCGACCGGCTGCACCATGGTCATCATGGGGCGGAGCGGCACGGGGAAGAGCGTGCTGCTGCGCCACATCATCGGCCTCATGCAACCGGACGAGGGCACGATCGAGGTCGAGGGCGAGATCGTCACCGGGCTCCGCGAGCAGGAGCTGAACGAGGTCCGCAAGCGGTTCGGCATGTTGTTCCAGAGTTCCGCACTGTTCGATTCGCTCACCGTGGGCGAGAACATCGCGCTGCCCATGCGCGAACACACGCGGCAGCCCGAGGCCGAGATCCTCCGGCGGGCGAGCGAGCGCCTGGAGTGGGTGGGGCTCCGCGGTGTTGAGGACATGAAGCCCGCGTCGCTCTCCGGCGGCATGCGCAAACGCGTGGGCCTCGCGCGTGCCATCGCCATGGATCCCGCCTACATCCTCTATGACGAGCCCACGACGGGCCTGGATCCCATCATGTCAGATGTCATCAACAAGCTCATCCGTTCACTGCAAGCGCGAATCGGTGTCACCTCGATCGTGGTGACGCACGACCTCCACTGCGCCTGGCAGGTGGGCGACCGCATGGCGCTGCTGCACGACGGCAAGGTGGAGTTCACCGGCTCGACCTCGGAGGCCCGCGAGACGAGCGACCCGCTGGTGAAACAGTTCATCGAAGGAACGAGCGAAGGACCCATCCACGCGGTGTAGACTGCGCCGGGCCCCTGCCCGCGCCCAGTGGTGAGCGCCCACACCTCCATGAAGGAGCAGCGATTGAGCCGCAGAACCGAGATCCAGGTCGGAGCCACCGTGCTGGTGGCGCTCGCCATCACGCTGTGGGGCGTCACCTGGTTGAAGGAGCTCTCGCTCGCGCGGCAAGTGCGTGTCTGGCGTGTGACGTTCCCGCAGACTGGCGGACTCTCGAGCAGCGACGAAGTGCGCGTGAACGGCCTGCGCAAGGGCAACGTCTCGCGCGTGGAATTGCTGGGCGATCACGTCCTGGTGGAGCTGGCGCTCGCCAGCGAGATCACGCTCACGACAGACAGCCGCGTCGCCATCCGTAACGTGGGCCTGATGGGCGAGAAGGTGATCGCCGTGGACCTGAGCGCGCACGGCGTGGCGTACACCCCGCGTGACACCATATCCGGTGTCTACGAGAAGGGCCTCCCCGAGGTGCTGGCCGACATGGGCGGCACGGTGGACGCGGTCACCCGCCTCGCCACGCAGCTCCAGACGATCGCCGAGGTGATGGACAAGAACGGCATGCTGGATCGAACCGTGACCAACTTCCACAGCACGAGCGAACAGTTGAAGCTCGCGGTGTCCGAGAATCGCGCGCTCTTGAAGGAGACGATGGTCAACCTGAACGCGGCGTCGCGCACCGCCAAGTCGCTCACAACCGATCGCGAGGCCCAGTTGAAGCGCACGCTGGACTCGTTCGAGCGCTCGGCCGCGAGCATGGAGCGGCTCACCGTGCGGCTCGACTCGCTGCGCGGCTCGCTGCAGAGCGTCTCGGGCAAGATCGATCGCGGCGACGGCTCGCTCGGCCGGCTCGTGAACGACCCGCAACTCTACGAGGACGCCAAGGCGTCGGTGACGCAACTCAAGGCGTTGATCGAGGACATCAAGAAGAACCCGAAGAAGTACATCAACCTGAGGGTGTTCTAGCGCCGGCCGCCTCACACGCGGCCAATGCGCGCACGTACTCCGCGAACCTCCGAGCACAACCGGCCCTCTCGAGATCGGACATGAAGACCACCGCAAGGACAGCCAAGCCCTCCAAACCGGGACGCACCTCCTTCTTCTGCACGGCGTGCGGCAATGAACAGCCGCGCTGGTTCGGGCACTGCCCAGCGTGCGGTGAGTGGAATACGGCGAGCGAGTCACCCTCCGCGAGCAAGGCAGGGGCGACCGCCGGCGCCACGCGCGGCTCAAGCCGCTGGGTGCCGGTCGGCGGAGCGCGGAATCAGGGTCCGGTCTCGCTCGCCGACGTCTCGCTCGAGTCCACCGAGCGCACGAGCACAGGCATGCGCGAACTCGACCGCGTCCTGGGCGGCGGCATCGTGCCGGGCTCGCTGCTGCTCGTGGGCGGCGATCCGGGGATCGGCAAGAGCACGCTCCTGCTGCAACTGGCGCGCGCGTTCGCGGCCGGGGGCCGCAAGGTGCTCTACGTGTCGGGAGAGGAGAGCGAGCAGCAGATCCGGCTCCGCGCCGAGCGGTTGGGGAGCGTACCCGCGAACCTGATGCTCTTGTGCGAGACGGATCTCGAGCAGGTGCTCGAGACCGCCGCGAGGCTCATGCCCGATGCCTTGATCGCCGACTCCATCCAGACGCTGTCGCGCGCCGACCTCGAGGGCGGCCCGGGCACGGTGACGCAGGTGCGCGAGTGCGGGCTCGCGATGCTCCACTACGCGAAAGCCTCCAGGACGGCGGTGTTCCTCGTGGGCCACGTCACCAAGGACGGCGCGGTCGCGGGACCGCGCGTGCTCGAGCACATGGTGGACGCTGTGCTCTACCTGGAGGGCGAGCGCTACCAGCACTACCGCGTGCTGCGCGCCGCCAAGAACCGATTTGGCAGCACGAACGAGCTGGGCGTGTTCGAGATGCTCGAATCGGGGCTGCGCGAGGTGGCCAATCCCAGCGAGGCGTTCCTCTCGGACAGCACGCGCGAAGTGCCCGGCGTGGCGGTGGTGGCAAGCCTCGAGGGCGCGCGGCCATTGCTGGTCGAGGTGCAGGCACTGGTCTCCACCTCTTTCTATGGCACACCGCAGCGCGTCACGAGTGGTTACGACCCGCGCCGGCTCGCCGTGCTGCTCGCGGTGCTCGAACGTCGCGTCGGCCTGCGGCTCGGCCGTCACGACGTGTTCGTGACGGTGACGGGCGGTTTCAAGCTGGACGACCCCGGCGCCGACCTGGGTGTTGCGCTGGCGATCGCATCGAGCTTCCGGAGCCGGCCCGTGCTGCCGCGCACACTCGCGCTGGGCGAGGTGAGCCT
>JAHFBW010000387.1 GCA_023249845.1 Candidatus Eiseniibacteriota bacterium | reverse complement strand
TCGCGAGCGGTCGTACGCGCGCGCGCATCCTGCCACGCCAGGAGGGCGCCGCCCGAACCGTCAGGCAGCATTCCGCCGATGATCTGGTCACCTGCCGCAAGACACAGCGCCTGACCATTCACCGGCCACGTGGCGTCCACACCCCCGATCGCGAGCAGGTGCCGCGCGTGGACGTCCGCGGTCGTCGAGTTGCGAAAGTCGTCCCACGCGATAACGGCTCCGCCCGAGCCGTCTCCCACGATGCGTGCGACGTTCTGTGCAGCGGCCGCAGTGCACACGACCAGTCCATTCACCGGCCACGCGGGATCGATCACGCCGGAGCCGGAAACGTGGGCCGCGTAGATGTCGCCAGCAGCGGTCCGGTCGTCCTCCCAAGCGAGCAGGATACCGCCCGCTCCATCGGGAACCATCAACCGAAAGAACTGTTCCCCTGCTGCGGTGCACACCCCAAGTCCGGTCGATTGCCATGCGGGGTCACGGGCGCCGGCTGCGAGCACGTGATGCATGTAGATGTTGGGATTCGTAGAGGTGGTCCGCGGATCGGTCCAGGCGATGACGAAGCCCGACGAACCATCCGACGCCATCACGCCATTCAACTGCTGGCGCAAGTCTGAGCACATCACCAGTCCATCGGCCGGCCACCCTGGGTCCACAGCACCAGAGGCCAGCACCTTCTGGACGTAGATGTCTGCTTGCGAAAAGGCGACCCGCCCGTCTCCCCAGGCGATCCACGCTCCGCCGTGCCCATCCGCGAGGATCTGGACCAACTCCTGATCCCCCGCGAACGTACACACCGGCAGGTTCCGCGTGGGGTCGCTGGGCCAGGCGGCGCGAGCTGGGTGCGCGCTGGAGAGGGTGGTGCACAGGATCAGCGCAGCGGCGCGACGATGCGGCACGGCGTGTACTCCCATCGGTCCGCTGAACCGCCCGGGACGATCCAGCGCCGAGAGTCACATCAGGCTCGCTGGTCGCGCGGCTACAAGTGAATGCTTCGCGCGTACAAGCAGCGCACGCGACGGTGAGGCTCCTCTACACCAATCCCAGCCGTCGCGCCTGGTCGTTGCCGAACAGCCCGTCCGGGTCCATGCGCCGGCGCAGCTCGCGGAAGCGCGTGAAGCGCTCGCCGAACGCCCGCGCGAACGAACGCGCGTCCACCACCTGGTCCTTGGCGGGGTAGTAGGTGCCGCCGGCCTCGAGCACGAGCCGCGTCAGGTCCGCGGCCACGTCCCACAGCTTGTGTGCATCGCGCGGCACCTTGAAGTCGAGCGCGAGGGACCAGCCGTCGAGTCCGTGCGACAACACGTAGTCGTCGGCGCGATGCCGCTTGAACACCGCGAGATACGAGATCACGCCGCGCTTCTGGCACAGCCGGAGCGCTTCGCTGAACGCCTGGCGCGCGTTGGCATCCGGCACGAACAGCTGCACCTGGATGAACCCGGCGGCGCCATACGACAACCGCCAGTCGGGTACGTAGTCGAGCAGGAACGCGAAGCCGGCGTGCGAGTCGCGGTAGGTGCCGTCCTTGTCCACACGCTCGGGCACCGCGTACTTGACGCTGTTCACGAACCGCCAGCCGGTGTCGTTCGTGAACGGCTTGAGCAGCATCCACAACAGGGACTTGGGCACGCCGAAGATCGCGGGCGGCAGGTCCTGCCGGGACAGCGCGAGCGACTCGCGGCCGAGCGGGTCCTCCGCGGATGACAGCTGATTCGCCTGGTGGACGAGCCCGCGCCCGAGGGCCGGACCGCTCGCGAAGCAGTCCACCCAGCCCACGAGGTAGTCCGAGTCCGGCATGCGCTCCACGAACGTGTCGAACATGTGCTCCAGCGTGCGCACGACGATCGGCCGCACGCGCATCTGGCCGCTGTCCACGTGCTTGAGCTCGAGCTTCACGCGCGTGACCGCGCCGAGGAGTCCGAGCCCCGCGATGGCGGCTAGGAAGAGTTCGGGTTCGCGCTCGCGCGACAGGGTCTTCCGCTCGCCGGCGGCCGTGAGCAGGTCCAGTTCGAGCACGTGGTCACCGAACGGGCCAACCTTGAAGCAGTTCTTGCCGTGGATGTTCATGCTGGCACAGCCCGCGAGCGTGGGGAACATGGTGCCGGGCACGACCGCTGGCCACCAGCCCGCGGGCAGCGTGTGCCGCCACACGTCGGCGATGCTGGCGCCGCCCTCGGCCTCGAGCACGCCCGTCGCGGGATCGAACGCGAGGATGCGCCGCATGCCGCGGCCGTCCACGGCGAGCTGGCCTGAGTTGAGCGATGCGTCACCGTAGCTCCGGCCGGCGCCCCGGAACGAGACTGCGAGCCCCTCGGCGCGCGCGGCGGCAAACACCTGCGCCAGCTCGTCCACGCTGGTCGGGCACACCGAGCGCGACAGCGCACGCACCGAGCCGCCGAAGCCATCGAGGACGCGCCAGCCGGCAGAGGTTCGCAACGGGATCATCTAGTGTCCCGTCCCAGAAGTCGTGCACATGCCTCGACGGCCCTCGTGGCCCCTGGCTGCGTTGCTCCTCCTCGACGTATCTCCTGGATACGACTTCGTCGTCGCGCCTTGCCAGCGGTCACGATGGCTCGCCGATTCATGCACACCACTTCTGGGATGGAACACTAGATGTTCAGCCGCCGGAAGATGCCCGATGGAATGCGGCGCAGCACCATGGCGACGAGTCCCCACACGCC
>JAHFBW010000099.1:608-10112 GCA_023249845.1 Candidatus Eiseniibacteriota bacterium | reverse complement strand
AAGCTGGCGCAGGACGCAGCGACGTAGACGTGGGCTCCTCGCGAGGGTTCGACCACGGCCCGGTGGATCACAAGGCCGGGAAGATGAAGCGGAAGAAGCACGAGTGCGAGCAGGCCCCATGCTCGTGCTGGATGTGCGATCCGTCGGCGCCGCGCCCTCGCGAGGAGTTCGTCTGCAAGGTGTGCCATCAAGTGATGAAGTTCACGAACGCTAACATCAACAAGAGGAAGGCGAACCTTCCTTTCGGCGTGAAGTCCGCGTGCTGCTCGTGGCACAACTTCCAGCCGCGATGCAAGTGGTGCGATCGGACGTACCTCGACGCGCGCCACGCAGTAGACAAGGTGCGCGCGATCCTACACACGATGGACCTGGCCCCCGAGCGCCTGATGGTGGAGACCTACCTCAAGCAAGCCACCATCGACGTGAGTCACTTGAGCGCGCGCCTATCGCATCAAGTGTTGTCGGCGTTTGTGGAGACGTTCCGCGGTGCGCGCGAGCGGCCAGAACTGTTCGTCAAGACTGGCAATGGGACGAGGAGAGTCTGATGAGCGAGTACGACTGCGCCACGCCCCGTTGCTCGGGTCTCCTCCACGCCACGGGACCGGACGGCGTGGGGCGCTGCCTCCCGTGCCTCTACGCCTACCGCGAGGGCATGGCGAGCGTCGCCGAGACGCACCCGCAAGTGGTCGACGCATGCCTTGCGCAGTTCGACACACTTCTAGGGCCCCGAGAGGTGCGCCAGCGCCCGCCGATCGCGGCAGTGGTCACCGCCGAGATCATCTCGCCCCCGCCCGTCCTGTACTGCGCACCCGTCCTGTACTGCGGGGGCTGCAACCATCGGATGGACCGGCACAATGCCGCGCGAGGCTGCACCGTGTGCTTCTGCATGCGTAGAGGGACGTGACATGATCTACCGAAACTTGGCCGAGTACTCTGAGGAGGAGCTTGTCGCGGAACTCACGCGACGAGCCACCCTCCGGGCGGCCAGCTTGTGCGACTACTGCGAGCGCGCCCGAAACACCCTCACCTGCAAGTTCCCGGAACGTCACATCGGCAAGGGATCAGCCGAGGAACGGAGGAAGTCGTGACCGACGCGCCCAAGACGTGCTGCGAGATGCGCCGCAAGGTGACCGTGTGGCTCGGGCCGATCTTGCCCGAGGAAGCGTGCGGCATCCCCGACACCATCCTCGCGGACTTCATGCGCTTCGACCTGCCCGACGCGCAGGCGCCCGACGGCACGAAGAAGCCGGTGCTCGGCTTCCGCTACTGCCCATGGTGCGGGAAGCCCTTCACGGAATCGAGCGAGACGCGCACCTCGATGATCTTCAGCGGCCACAAGGTCGAGGACCAGGTCGAGGACGAGAGCGGCGAGGATGAGAGCGGCGAGGGCTGGAAGCTCGGACTTCCGAAGGAGGACGACGATGTCTGACGAGGACATCCGCGCGCTGGAGCGCCGCTGGCGCGCGAGCGGTGATCCCGCCGACGGCGAGGCGTGGGTACAAGCGAAGCTCCGCACGACCGGCGCGCCGATGCTCTTGCTCATGCGCTTGGCCATCTCGAACACGCGCGCGATGTTGGTACTCGCCCAAGCAGCGTGGCCGGTCGGTCCTCGGCTCCAAGCTGCGTGGAACCGAGACGTCACCCCCGATGACATGGTCGCCTTCCTCGACGGATTCCCCGGCGGACTGTTCGTCGACAACCCGCTTCGGGTGCCAGACGTTCCGCTAGTTCCGCTAGGCGAGATCCGCCCCCGCGAAGCTCCTCCCGCGAGCATCATGGAGGCCATGACGCGCACCGCCTTGGAGCAGCTACGCATGACCATCGGTGCCCCAGGGGCGCGCGCGGTGCCGCCGACACCACCGCGCCCAAGCCGATCGCCCGGTGGGCTGTCCGTCGACAGCGACGATCCGTGGGACCGCGAAGCGGCGGAGCGGGCGGAGCGCGACGACATCCTCTAGCCGGCCACGGAGGCCGGCCCGCGGCTCATCGAGAAAAGTCACGCAGGACTCTTGACGGTGCGATCAGGGTGTGCCATACTCCGCGCTGTTGGGGATGATCCCAACAGGAGGACAACGAACATGGCCCAGGTCAGTGTGACTCTCGTCCGCGCCGACACGAACCAGGAGTACGACGTGGAACTCCCCGACGACGCGGTCATCGCGGAGCTTCTCCCGGCCCTCGTGAAGCAGCTTGGCCTGCCCCTCACGGGCCCGGACGGCAACCAGGTCGCCTACGAACTCTCGAACAAGCGGACCGGCCGCGAGTTCAAGGAGGTCGACACGCTCGGCTCCGCCGGGACCAAGACGGGCGACGTGATCCTCCTCACCTCGACGTTCGTCGCGGGGAGCGCGTTCCTCGTCAGCAAGGAGCACCTCGACTACCTCGTGGCGGCGGGGGTCGAGTACGGCGTCATCGAGAAGGGGAACGAGGACCACTCGGGCGCTCTGCTGCTGGAGGCGAACCTCGCCAGCCTCCACGCCCGCTACGGCGACCCCACGGACGGCGAGCCGCCCTACGTGTTCGCGCAGCCGACCCACACCATCACGCCGGCGCAGGTCGCGAAGGCCGTGCAGTGCTTCGACTACCAGGCGTGCGAGTACGACGGCTGGAAGGCGAGCGACGCGAAGGCCCTCGTCGACCGGATCCAGAAGGCCGCGATCGGGCGCCTCCCGGCGCGGCTGCGCGAGGTCGTCCCGGACACCCGCTACGGCGGGCCGCCCGCGGCGCGGCTGTTCGACTCGTCGGAGTACGCAGCGGCGGTGTGGGGGCTGTGAGATGAGCGCCCGCTGGATCGACGAGGCCGTCCGCGCGTTCCCCGACCACAAGACGGAAGAGGCATACGCGCGGGCCAACAGCGACAAGGAAGTCGCGGCGATCGTCGATGCGTCCATCGCTAGGAACCACGCCGTGGCGGCGCAGTTGGAGGCCCTCCTCCGTGAGCACGGCGCCGACGTGGTGCTCACGGGACTCGGGATCGCACTCGGTGCGCCGCTCCCGGGAATGGACGGGCGCTCCGACGATGACGATGACAAGGAGGACAGGTAGCATGACCAAGAGCGGGCGGGAGGACGCCGAGAGGCAGCGGTCCCCGGTCTGGCACATCGAGATCCGCCAGCACGAGAAGTACGCCTTCGTCATCGACCCGGACTCGCGGCCGAAGGTGCGGTACATCAAGACGCATCGGTGCGTCTACCACGTGCCGTGCGTCGTGTGCGGCGCCCGCATCGGCAAGCCGTGCGTCGGCGTGCGCGGCGAGGCCGTCACCGAGGTACACCCCTCGCGGCGCGACGTGTTCTACAAGCGCGTGACCGAGGAGGCCGCCGCCGAGCAGTTCGGGCCAGCGCGCCGGAAGGGCGCATGGAGGCGGCAAGGCGCATGACCATCCTCACGACCGAGAACCAGCGCACGGGCGTCCGCCGCTACTTCATCGACGGACGCCGTACCACGCGCGACCGCGTGGACGCCGCGATGCTGTGGCGTCGGCTGGAGTGCTTCCGAACCACGACGCACGGCGGGGTCACGCGGCACTACTGCGAAGCGAGGTAACGGCAGTGGGCAAGGCATCCGAGAAGCCCATCTTCATCGTCCTAGTCAACTTCGAGTACGAGGGTGCCATCTACTTGGGATGGACGCGTACGCTGAAGGCTGCCCGCGCGATCGTGACGCACCAGGCGAGGCATCACTACAACATAAGACCTCGTCGCGAGTACAAGTCGGGCGCAAGCCGCATCCGTGAATGGTGGGGCGGCTCGTTCGAGATCATCTGCGACGCCGGGAGTTCGACCTGCAACGCGGGCTGCGAGAAGGAGGACGCCACGTGATCCGCCGTGAGGACATCATCATGGGCCTCGGCTGGGCGCTGGGAGCCTACATCGGGATGTTCTTCAGCCCGCTCCGGGAGTGGGCGCCCACCGCGGCGGCGTGGGCCGCTGTCATCGGCGCCGTCTACTGGTCGGGCCGTCGCGAGCGCGAGGGAGGGAAGCTGTGATGCGCCCTGAGATGGAGGCGCCAGTGCTCACTGCCTTCTGCCAACGGAAGCGAAGCCGCGTGCGCGGCGCGGAGTCATCGACTGACGGCTCGGTCCTGCGCGTAGGCGGGATCACTGTCGCGGAATGGACCGACCCCACGCGCGTGCGCATCCACGCCGAAGCCGCGTGGCGGTTGCCCGGATGGACCACTGCCGTGGAACGCTTTCTGGCGTTCTGGTGCCTCGCCAAGATCGTCGGCGTGGCGACCTACTGAGCGAGATGAGCTAAGGCACCGGCTTGCGGGCCGTGCGAAGATCGACAACCCAGCGGCGGGCTCCACCCGGGGCCCGCCGCGCAGCGTTAGGAGGTGCCCATGAAGGCGGCGTTGGTGAGGGCGGAGTTGGTGTGGGATGGCGGTTTCGACGTGGCGATCCCAGCGAAGATCGGGACGCCGTGCGCGGACCAGATGGTGGGGACCACGGGTGAGAAGCTCATCGAGTTGATGACTCGGCTGTGCTACGACTCGCTCGGCGTCGACGAGAACATGGAGCGCAAGGGACGCTCAACGAGCGCGACGCTCGGCAACGTGATGGAGGTCTACCACGGGAGCGTGCTGGAGCACTACGTCCGCACGGTGGAGCTTGGGCGCGTCCCGGGCGCGACGGAGCGCGAGCACCTCATGATGTGCTTCGCCGGCCGGCCGGGCGCGAGCGTGCGCATGAAGCTCGGTAACACGATGCTGAACGAGGTGAGCTACCGCATCACGATCAACACGCGAGCCGTGGTCGAGTGGGACCAGTGGTCGGCCGTTCTCCTCGCGGAGCACGGACTGCCCGCGCACAGCGGCATCGCGCGCCTGTGGGCATGCCTCGGCGAGCGGCTGCGCGAGAAGTGGTCGCGGGCCGTCCCGCTCATCGTGAAGTACGAGGAGAAGGGCGGCGAGTGGCCGGTGTGGCTCATCACTGCGCCGTTCGAGTTCGTCGAGCCCGAGACGGACAGCGAGAAGCACATCACGCTGTACCTCGTCGGCTCGCGCGGCTTCTCGCACGAGATGGTGCGCCACCGCTTCGCGATGTCGCAGCGGTCGACGCGCTACTGCGAGGAGGGCGCGAGCCCGTGGCAGTGGCACCCGCTCATTCATCAGTTCATCGCCGAGCACCCGCACATCCCGGTGTTCGAGGCGCTGCTGAACCAGACGCAGGAAGTGGCGCAGACCACCTACACCGCCATCTGCAACGAGCTTCAGGAATGGCTCGCGAAGAAGCTCCCCGAGGACACCCCCTACCGAAAGAAGCACGCGCGCAAGCAGGCGCGAGGGGCCGCGCGCGGGTTCCAGGGGAACGCCCTGGAGACGCAGATGGGCTTCACGGCACCGGTGTGGGGCTGGCGCCACATCGCGAACATGCGCGCCGCCGACGCGGCGGACGCCGAGATCCGCGTGGTCATCTCGGACGCCGTGCCGTGCCTCAAGGCCAGCCGCTACGGCGACCGCTTCGCCGACATGAACCTCGTGCTCGCGAGCGACGGGATGGGGTGGGCCCTGGAAGGCGGCGGCCACAAGTGACCGAATGGAACAAGGAGCGCGTAACCGCCGGCCTCGTTGATGCGGTGTTGGCGGTCTACGACGCTTGGTGGCAGTACGCTGCCCCCAAAATGGAGAGAGACCTTGGGAAAAGGCGTGAGCAGCACGCCAACGACGGACTGACGAGCGCCCTTTCCTACATCGTCTTGGGCGAGATTCACGATGAGCGTTGGGGGGAGAGCTTCGAGCGCCTGCACCAAGAACTCATCGAGAAACGCCGTCGTGGCGATCTAGGCAGACCCATCCCCATGCTCCTGTGGTGCCCGGGGTGCCACGCGCGGCACGTCGACGCGGGCGAGTTTGCGACGGAGCCGCACCATACGCACGCATGCCAGGCGTGCGGGATGGTGTGGCGCCCCGCGCTCGTGGCGACGGTTGGGGTGCAGTTCCTCCCGGGCACTCCCCCGTGGAAGGGCAAGGAGAAGGAAGGGGGCGGCCACAAGTGAGCTTCCACGTCTTGCCCGGGCCGAAGGGCACCTGCCCGGAGTGCAACGTCGCCCATCCGGCCGACGAGCCGCACGACAGGCAGTCCCTCGCCTACCAGTACCGCTTCTACGGGCAGCACGGGCGCTGGCCCACTTGGCGCGACGCCATCGCGCACTGCGAGGAGGGACTCCGCGCGGCGTGGGAAGATGAACTGCGGAAGGTCGGTGCGTGGGACGGCTGGACGGGCGACACGCCGCCAGCGCCGGACGTGATGCCTGCGGCCGACGGAGGCGTGGGGAGCATCATGAAGCGTAGGAAGAAGTCATGAGCAGCGACCGCGTGTTCCCGTGCGAGCACTACAAGGGCCGCCAGGATGAGCTATGCCTCACCTGCGGCTGGGGTCGCTGCTACCGCCCGACGGTATGCCTCGGCTTCACGGAGGGGCCCCCGCGGGCCCCGCGCGTTCTCCCGCCGCTCTCGGCCGAGGGGAACACGCTCGGCGAGAGCCTGGCGACGGAGTGGATGACTACCCCGGAGGGTCCGTCTCCGCCGGCGGGTTCCACTTCGACCCCCGCTTGAGGAGGCCCGCTGTCTTGAGCGCATTGTAGATCGCCGGGTTCATGGGCTCGAACCGGAGCCCGCCCGGCGCGCTCTTGTCGACGAAGCTCCCGAACACGTAGCCCAGGTACCTGGCGAACGTCATCACGTCCGCGCCGCCGGTCGTGCGGATGGACTGGACGACCCAGCCCTTGAAGTCGGTCCGGGTCGTGACGTCCGCGAGGAGCTTCGTCACGAGGTCGCGAGCCTTCGTACCGCGATCGGCGTCCTTGATCTCCGCGGCGTCGTAGCCCGCCATGCGGAGCCACATCGTCATCTCCGCACCGTGGCCCTTGTCGAGCCGCCAGCGGATGGTGTCGCCGTCGTGGATGTCCAGGACGGTCGCCGGGTAGCTGTAGAGCGGGGAGGGCGCGTCCGGGCCGGACACCGGGACGGGCACGCTACTTCCCGCGGAAGAACAGGGCGCGCTTCGCTGGTGACTTCATCACCGGCGCGTGCCGGGGATTCCCGCGCGCTGCCGTGTCCTCGTCCTCGGGCTTCACCGTGATGTCGTCGCCCGAGCACGAGAGGAGCGCGTCCTTGCTCATCGCTTGGAACGCCTGCTGCGTCCGCTTGATCTTCGCGGGCGAGAAGCCCCCGACGGGCGTGTCCCCTGAGTGCTTGGCGTCCTCGGCGCGCTTGAGGATCCTGGGGATGCAGCGGTCGATCTTGTCGAGCACCGCATCCACTTCGGACTCGCTCGGCGGTCGCGGGGGCGGATTCGGCGTCGCACTCATGCACGCACCTCCTTAGCTGTCGTCGTCTCGCTTGGCCGCGTCTCGCCTGTCGGCCTCGCGCTTGTCATCTTCCGCGAGCACGCGGTCGACTTCGGTCTCTTCGTGCTCGATGCCCGCCAGCACCTCGACGGCGCGCTGCACGCGCACGGCGAGCTTGAGCATCTTCGTGTGCTGCCGGTCGATCTTGTCGACGAGCACCTGGTTCTGCTTCCAGAGCAAGTAGCAGAACACGCCGAGAATCGTAGCGACAGGACCAGCCGCGATGAGGCCCTTGAAGGCTTCGGCGATGAGACTCGACTCCTGCATCCGCGCTCCTCGCTGGGTTCACCAGACGGTGCCACGTCCGCCAAGTATAGCGAACGGATGAGCGTAGACGAGACGTACATGCCGACCGACCCTGCTGGCACCCACCGTAGCTCAGGGGTGTCGGCAGGTCCAGCGATCGGCGGATGAGCTAACGCCGCTGCTCGGCGAGCACGCGCTTCAGCGTCCGGTGCGCGGCCTCCAGGGCCGCTCGCGTGGCGGGTGGGGTCGCGGCGCAGGGGCAGGGCCCATGCGTCGGGTTTGCGTAGAAGCACGCCCCGCTGACGGGGTCGTGGTGCTCCGGCTCGTGGGAGCAGTCGCACCTCACGTGCTGGTCCGCCTCTTCGACCACCACCTCGGACTGCTCGTGCCCGCAGTTCCGGCAGCGGAGATGCTCCAGGCACCCGAGGCGCCCAAGGCTCACCAGTGGTCCGTTGCACAGCGCGCAGGCATCTCCCGGCTGCGGCTCATCCTCGTCCTCTTCCCAGCGTTGCATGATCCCCCTCCTCTTCTCTACCTACCTGATGTGTACTCGGTTCGACTCTTGCGGCCAAGCGGCATCGTCGTCATCTCCATGACGAGCGCGCCGCTCCAGTCGTACTGCGTACACATCAGGCGCTTGATGACGTGGCGGGCGCCTGCCCTCGCACTTGAGTACGCGGGCCGTCTGCGTGGTCACGATCCGCGCCGCCGGGAAGTGCTCGCCGATCGCTTCGATGACGTCGGCCCGCTCACCGATCGGCGCGTTCACCTGGAACCGGATGTCGGCGAAGTTCCCGTCCGCTGCGAGCACCTCTTCCCACGACGGGTACCAAGCAAGGATGTTGACGGTCACAGGGTGCGAGCCGGCGCGCACCGCTGTGAAGTTCGAGCTTGCGTTCGCGGCGAACTCGGTCGCCTCGTCGGTGGCGTCGAGCAGCCGCGTGAGCTTGACGAAGTCGAGGTCATCCACGAGCGCCTCGTGGAGCCTGCGGGTCACCTCGCGCGTGAGCCAGTCGGGCGTGAAGCCCGCTCGTTGGAAACCGCGCCGCACCTCCGCCTCAGTGCGGTTCCCGAGGCGGTAGTCGCGCAGGATGGTTCGGAGCGTGGCGTCCACGGCGAGCCCCTAGAAGTGCGGGTCGGAGTAGAAGCGCCGGAAGCCGAAGCCCACCCCGCCGCCGCGCTTGCTGCCCACGAAGGCGTAGCGCGGGTTCCCGTCCTTGTCGTACCCACGCCGCGTGACCACACGCAGGTCGCGCGTGTCCGGCTCGGCGGCCCGGTACTCCACCTCGACGCCCCCGGTCTCGAAGCTGCCCTTCGTCACGCGGTAGTGGTCGCCCTGGAGGGTGACCTTGTGCCCGCTCGGGCTGACCGCGACCACCGTGTAGGGGTAGCTGTCCGAGCCGTACCCCGCGCTCGCGCCGGCGCCGACCCGCGGCTTGCCGTCCACGCACCACGGCTCGGCATCCCGCTCGGGCAGGATCGTCCCGGGGGCCGGCAGGCTCGGGGCCTTCGCCTTGCCCTTCGTCTTGTTCGTCTTGGTCGTGCTCACGTCGTCCTCCTGTCCGTCTGGACATCGTCCAGTATACCGAGCCCAGGTCGAACCGTCAAGCCCCTCCATCACTTTTGCCGAGGCCGCCCAAAACGAAGCCGGCCCCGCCGTGTGGCGAGGCCGGCCCGAGGAGGAAGCGAGATGGACGTCTAGATCGGGTTGGGGTCGGCGGTCGAGTCCACCACGATGATCTTGTCCGTGTCGAGCGCGGCCTTGAGCGCCTCGGCGTTCCGCCCGAGCCTGTCGAGGAGCGCCTGCGCGTTGTCCCCAGTCATCTCGGTGGCGTCCACCTCGGCCAACACGCGATCGGGCGAGGCCGCGAGCTTGTCGAGGGTCGCCCGGTCGTGCTCCCTCTTCTTT
>JAHFBW010000099.1:0-598 GCA_023249845.1 Candidatus Eiseniibacteriota bacterium | reverse complement strand
CCTTCGCAGCCTGCTCACGCGCCGCCTCGGTGAGCGCCTCGCCCGAGAACACCTGCACGTCGATGCCCTCCGCGCGGATCACGGCACACATCGAGACCATGCAGTCGTCGCACGCGACGAGGAACTCGCCGGTGGGCTCCATCACGGTCGGGTCATGGCCGGGTGCCTGTTGGAGCTTGCGGATGAGGTGCGTGCCCGGTGGGCGCCCGTTCGGGCACTTCGCGTAGCTGCACGGCGGGAGCGGGCGAATGCGCTTCGCCGCTCCCCGCCGCTCACGCTTCAGACGAGCCTTGCGGCCCATCAGTTCCCCTCGTCCTTGAGGCCGAGCGTCGACTTGACGACGTTCTTCAGCCGCCGGTCCCGGTGCTCCTTGCGGTAGGGCACCGGGACCACCGCCCACGCCTTGTCGCTCGCCTCCCACGCCGCGATGAGCCGCGCCTCCGCGGCCGGCACCTCGATGTTGGTGTGGTTCATCATGCGGTCGTACTCCGCACGGCGCCGCTCGTGCTCGCGCTTCGCCTCGGCGAACCGCTCCTGCGCGGCGAGCACCGCGGCGTCCGCGGCGTTCATCTTCCGCAGCGCCTCGGCCGCCCCCTGA
>JAHFBW010000098.1 GCA_023249845.1 Candidatus Eiseniibacteriota bacterium | reverse complement strand
GACCTTCGGCCGAGCCCGATCACTCCGGTCCTGGATCGAGAACACGTTGCCGCAATCCCAGAAGTCGTTCTCGGGAGCGTTCGCCTCCTCGTAGCCTTTGCCGACCACGGGATTCGCTTCCACGTGCACGCCGGCGCGCGCCCGCTCGATGCCGTGGATCCACGTGTTCTCAGCATCGACGAACTGACCCTGCTCATACACCTCGGGGTACTCACCCGAGTTGTAGATGGCGCCGTCGTCGTTCTGGGCGAAGAACGCCAACTCGGACTCCGATAGCACGCCCTTGTTGATGTCCTGGTCCCACACCACCACGCACGGGATCCCGTTGATCACCTTGATGAGATCGGTGACGGTGAAGATCACGTGATGCTCGAGCAGGCCGCCGCCGCGGTTCGCCACGCCCTGTAGCACAAGCTGCTTGCCGGGCTGGAGCGGGAACCATGTGTTGTTGATCTTGTTTGGGTGATTGAAATGGATCGGGTCGTAGGGCGCGAGCGGATCGCACTGCGGACATTCCACTTGCGCCACGCCCAGGCTGGCCTTGCTCGCACTGGCCGCCCTGCGATAGCGCGACAACCCGAGGATACGCGGCCGATAGCCGGCGGCGGACGGACCTGTGTTCGTGTAGACGGGAGCCGCCGACTCGGTGCCGGTCTCGGGCGATTCGACCGGCTTGTCACCGGCGAGCGCCGCGACGGGCAGCGCGATCAGTGTGAGCGCCAGCGCGCTGCCGAACGCCAGAAGTTGGCAGGCCGGCCTCGCGGGCTGGCCCGCGGCTTCCTTGCCGAGCGGGCGAGACGAGGACCGCCGGACTCTCAAGCTGCGCATGATGGGACCCCCATGGTAGGTGCGTCCCCCGACCCGGGGGAGCGATAGCCGCACTCGACCCCGGGGTCGGGGGGAGACGACGCCGTCCCGGGAGGACGAGCGGCGCGGGCCCGATGCATGAGACCGGGGGCATAGCGGCGGGCCCGAGGGACGGGGCGGCGATTCGCCGCGCCGGATCTCAGACTCGCCGGACGGTTACGCCAGAAATCGTCGTCGACCCCGTAAGTGATTGTCAAGAGAGGATTTAATCTCTCGCACTTGAGTGGCCACATCGAACAAACCTTGATGGGGACGAACGCCATCGCTGGCTTTCGACGCGAGGACAGCGCTTGGCGACAGCCCGTCATCTCACGCGCGCGAGCCTCGACGTGCGAGTTCCCCAGGGGGTCGCAAGACGGACGAGGTAGAGGCCGGGCCCCGCATCCCGACCGGCGTGATCGCGCCCGTCCCACCTCCACTCGTGCGTTCCCGGTGGCAGCACCTGCGAATGGCTCCACACGCGGCGGCCACTCACGTCGAGCACCTCGAGTCGGGCGCTCCCCGCTGCGGGCAGCGAGAAGCTGAACAGCGCGCCCGCGTGCGAGGGGTTGGGGCGCGGCCGCGCGAGCGACAACGGCGCTGCATCGTGATCGCCCACGCCCAGCACCGGGTCCCGGCGCGATGCCCACCGCGTGGCGTTCAGGATGAGCACGCTGTCCGCGCTCTCGGCCCAGCCATCGAAGATGTTGCTGTTCCCGGGATTTGCGCTGCCGTCGTCGATGGGCGAGCTGTCACCCAGGAAGAACACGCGGCCGCTCCCGTAGCGCGACGAGGCCGCCATGATGCTGGCATTGCTACCCTGCGCCACGCCAGTCATCCACACCTCGCCGCGTACACTCGGATTGTCGGCGGGGAACAGCGTGAACGTGGTGCCGTTGTGGAACGCGAGCCCCGGCGCCGTGCCTTCCGGGCCGTGCGTGACGCTATCGCTCGGCGCCGGGTTCACGTTGATCGAGGTCTGCACGATGTTGTTGTCGGCGTCGCCAGCGGTGCCCCAGTGCACACCGAGGAGCCGCGTCGGGTCCAGCGCGTTCCAGATCATGGGTGAGTCGAAGCCGTCGTTATTGCGGTCCGAGACATGGTGGTCTCCCACCGCGATGAGCCCGCCGCCGTCGTAAACGAACGACAGGATGGCGGTGTGCTCCGACGCGCTGAACAGCGTGTTCGGCTCGGGAACGACGAGCACGTCGAAGTTCGCGAGGTCGAGCGGATTCGCCGCGTTCCCGTACGTGATCGCGGCGTTGTTCGTGGTCACGGTGAAGCCGCGCTTGACGAGATCCACGCCCCACGACGAGACCGCACCCGTCCAGTAGGTGCGTGGCGTCGACGGCACGATCGCGCCCTGCGCCGGCAGCGGCGTGGGCTGGTCATTGTCGATCACCCAGTCGGCGTTGCCCGCCTGTTCGGCGTGGAAATTGTCGAACAGCGCGCGCTTGGCGGCACGCGCGGGCCCGGCGGGCACGGCGAGCAGGGCGAGCAGCGAGATCCCGAGCCAAGCGGGCTCGAGCAGCATGGACAGTACAGGAGTGGAGCGGCGGCGAACTCGCATGGCGTCCCGGCGGGAGAAGGTGAGGGGGACGAGGATAGCAGGCAGCGGAGCGATCGCGGCGAGGGTTTGGCATGCGTTCGTCGATTGCCCCACCCTGCGCCCGATGCCGACCCCCGCCTCGCCCGCGGCCGCCGCCGCACGCCGGGCGCGCTTCGCGAGCGCGCTCGCCGTGACGGCAGCTGCATTGCTCGTGGGAGTGCTCGTGCCGCGCGTGCTCGCCACGCTGGCCGCCCACGATGCCGGCGCCACGTTGGCGCGCACGCTCCCGGGCGGGCTCGGCGTCGTCGTCGCGAAGTTCGCGGAGGCGCCGCTGCTCGTGGCGGTGTTCGTCGCATTCGCGCCGCCGCTGCTCTGGGTGGCGTCACGGCTCGCCGGTGCACTCGCCGGCTCCGAGCAGAAGGCGCTCGACGGCGGTCTTGCGTTCGCGTGGACCGTTTCGGTGCTCGCTTCCGCGTCCGCCATCGTGAGCGCGCCCACCGAGATCAAGCAGGGGCTCGCGGCACTCGGTTACGCGCTGGCCTGGCCGGCGCTCCTCTCCATGGCCGCCGTCCTCTGGTCGAGCCCGCTGCCGCGCGTCGCGGCCCACGGACTCCTGCTGCTCTTCACGTTGGCCGGGCTCGTGGCGCGCGCACTGCCGATCGGCTGGCCCGGGGAGCACAGCCTCAGCTGGTGGGCCATGCTTCCCGGCGTGCCGGTGGAAGGGGCGCTGTGGTCCGTGCTGATGGTTGGCGTTGCGGCAATGCTCGTCTGCCTGGTGATCGCGCGCGCCGGCCGAGTTCCCGCCTTCCTCGGACTGCTCCTGTTGTCGCTCGCGTCGATCCTGCTCCTGCGAGCGCTCCCGGCCCTCGAACATTACGGGCCCGCCAAGCATCCGGCGGCACTCACGAGCGAGATCAACACGAGCTACTTCCAGGCCGCGGAGCGGGTGGGTGACGCGGGCGCGTTCATTCGCGCACACGCTGCGACCATGCCAACGCTTGCGATGCACGCTCGCACGCATCCGCCGCTGTGGCCGTTGGCGTTCCACGCGGCGACGCGGCTCGGAGACGCCGACGCGCCGGCACGCGCCGCGAATCTGGTCGCGCGCGGGTTGGGAGCGGATGCTCGCGAGGCGGCCGAGCTGGCTGCGAGCGTGGCCGAGCAACCGCTCTCGCTCGCGCAAGTGCACGGGCTGTGGCTGCTCGTGGGCGGATTCGCATTGGCCGTGGCGCTGCTGCCGATCGCCGTGTGGTTCCTGGTGAGCGCGATCGCGAGTCCGCGCTCGGCATTGCGCGCCGCCGCGCTCGCGGTGCTGCTGCCCGCACCGCTTCTCTACTTCCCCGACGTGGACGTCCTCCACCCCGTGCTCTACACGCTCGCGGCGGGCGCATGGCTCAGGCGAGAGCGCGGAGCGATCTGGCCGCTGTTCGCGGGCTTCATCACTGCGCTGCTGGTGGCGTTCTCGTTCGGCAACCTGACGCTGTTGGTGTTCTTCGCGGCCGTGGCGTGGCTCGGCGGTCGCGGGCCGGGGCGTTCGTTCGTTGACGAGCCCCGTCACATGGCGGTGATGTTGCTCCCGCTCGTGGCGCTTGCCGCCGGGGCCGTGGCCATGGGTGCCCATCCGTTCGCCATGCTCACCACGGCGCTCGCGCAGCATCGCGCGATCCTCGCCCACCGCACCCGACTCCTGTGGATGGCGCTCCATCCGCTCGAGTGCGTCGTCGGGCTCGGTTTCCCGCTCGCGTTCGCGTTCGCGCGGGGTTTGGACTGGCGGAGCTTGTTGGGGCGCGCACGCGCCAGAAGCCTTGTGGGCGGCGAGCTGCTGTGGGCGGCGACGCTGGCCACACTGCTCCTGCTCGATGTTTCAGGCGCGAGCAAGGGGGAATCCGCGCGGCTCTGGATGGGCTGGTTCCCGCTGGCGCTCGCCGGCGGCGTGGCCGCGCTCGAGACGCGCGAGCGCGGCTGGGGTTGGCTCGCGCTGGGGCTCGCCGCGACACTCGTCGTGATGAAGGGCTTCTACGTGTTCGTGTGGCTTTACGGGCTGGCTTGACCGGGCCGGCTCACCGCCGCTTGGGCTCCGGCATCACGAGCTGGACCGCGAGCTGCCACGGCGTTGCGGGGCCTCGCTGCCACACATGCACGTACCACGACGTATCGGGCGAGGCCGCGGGGCCGTCGACGAGCGAGCCGTACGTGTACCCGAGGTCGCCCGAGTCCGCGATGTACTGCGCGTTGGACATGAGCTGCGCGCGCGAATCGCTCACCGCGACCGCCGGGAGTGCGAGGGTGCGCCCCGAGAGCCGCTGCGAGCCCTCGCGCAGCACGATGATGTCCGGGGCGGCGTAACGCCGCAGCGCGCCCGCGATGCCCTCCACGGCCGCCGTCTTCGCGAAGCCGGCATCTGCTTCGTAGAGCGACTTTCGCGCCGCGAGCGGACGTGATCCGAGTCGGGCGCCCGGCGAGGGCGCGGCGTAGGTGAGCTCCGATTCCTCACCCTTCGGGGCGGGGTGACCGATGCCGCCGTCCAGCACCACCTTCCAGCGACCGTCCGGCTGGCGCCGCCACACGCTCATGTACTCGCCCTGGGCGTCGGCGTCCGCCTGCGCGCTGTCGCGCCGCCAGGTCCATGGTCCCGTGCTCCAACCCAGGTCGCCCGCAGCGCTGATGCCCGCTCGCACCGGGTGCCAGGCGAGGAGCCCGGTCCAGCCGGGGGCGAGCTTGCGATGGTGCGCCACGGCCATGACCGGGCCCGGCTTGAACACCACGGAGGTGGGCGCCAGCCAGTTCAGGAAGCCATCGCGAACACCCAGCGAGCGTACGCTCACGCCGAACGCCTGCTCCGCAGCCACGATCTCGGCGGGGTCCGGGGCGGGAGCGGTGGAGGCGCGGGCTGCCAGCATCCACGAGGCGATGAGTGTGAGCGCGACCATCGGACGACGGAAATGGAGCACTTGGGGTTCCTCCCGGGGCGGGTCGATCGGGAGAGGTAACAGAGTCGAGGCCGGTCCACGAGCCCGTTCGGTCGGGTGCCGGGGGCGCTCTGCCCAGCGCCGGAACCCCCGGGGTCGTGCAAAGCGCAGTGTTTGCGGGGCCTCCTGAGGGTCCGCCCTCAAGCAGCCGCGTGCAGACTCCGACAACTCATCGGTCAGCTCATTCCTCCGGGTCGCGCGTGCGCGCGGCGCCGCAACGAGTCGCACGCGCCCCGAAGTGTGGTCGCGTGAAACCACCAGGGTCCATGGGTATCCGCTGTACCACGCTCAAGGAGCTCCGCCGTGAACCCGCCCATCGCCCGCCTCTCTGCCGAGCATCGCGCGTCAACCGAAGCGGCGCTCGAGCATGCGCTCGCCCCCGAGCTGGGCGAGGCGCGCGCGCGCGCCGAGAGTGGCGAGATGGCGGAGCGCCTGGCACAGGCGTTCGCCGAAGGCACGCTGACGGCGTTCGTGCATGAACTCAACGAGCGCGTTCGGAGCTGGGAAGCGGCCGGCGTCTCGGCCGCGGCTCGTGAACAGGCGCTCGTGGTGCTCGCGCGCTGGCCGTGGATCCGGACTGGCATCGGCGCCGTCGCCGACATGCCCCTTGAAGTGCAGCTCCAGCACGAGATCGGCCAGCGCGAGAAGTTCGCCGCGCTCCTGACCGTGAGCCGCGCGGTCATGAACACGCTCGACTTGAAGACCATCCTGTCCACGATCGCGAAGCAGATCCGCCAGGTGATCACGACCGACGAGTGCACGGTGTTCCTCTACGACGACCGCGAGAAGGTGCTGTTGCCCGCGGTGTGCG
Organism: Candidatus Eiseniibacteriota bacterium; assembly: GCA_023249845.1. Taxonomy (GTDB): domain Bacteria; phylum Eisenbacteria; class RBG-16-71-46; order RBG-16-71-46; family RBG-16-71-46; genus JAIOPA01. The sequence goes on along the minus strand of JAHFBW010000098.1, from coordinate 3,975 downwards.
ATGCGCAGAGCTACGTGGAACAGATGCTGGCGGTGCGCTTGAAGCTCGGCGAAGGCATCACCGGCACGGTGGCGCTGACCGGGCGCGGCGAGATCGTGAACGACGCCGAGTCGGATCCCCGCGCGCTCACGGTGCCCGACACGCCGCCCGAGCAGAGCGCGCTCCTCTGCGTTCCGCTCAAGTCGCGCGAGCACGTGCTCGGCGTCATCACGCTTTCACGCATCGGCCCGCGCGGCTTCCAGGAGGAGGATCTCGAGCTCGCCACGCTTTTCGCCGGACAGTGCAGCGCCGCCATCGCCAACGCGCGGCTCTACGAGAACATGAAGCGCGCCTACGACGAGCTGCGCTCCACGCAGGCACAGCTCGTGCAGTCCGCCAAGCTGAACGCGCTGGGCGAGATGGCCGGCGGCGTCGCGCACGACTTCAACAACATCCTCGCGGCCATCCTCGGGCGCACGCAGTTGCTCATGCAGACCGTGGCAGACCCCGAGATGCGCCGCCAGCTGAGCGTCGTGGAGCAGGCGGCGCTGGACGGCGCGCAAACCGTGCGCCGCGTGCAGGAGTTCACCCGCGTGCGCCAGGACGAGCGGTTCGAGACACTCGACGTGAATCGCGTGCTCTACGGCGTCGTGGAGCTGACGCGGCCAGCCTGGGAGGCTGGCGCCAAGCGCCGCGGCGTCGTCGTGAACGTGCACCTCGACCTGCGCGCGAGCCAGTCCATCGCCGGCGCGGCCTCGGAGCTGCGCGAGGTGTTCACGAACATGGTGCTGAACGCGGTGGACGCCATGCCGGGCGGCGGCGAGCTGTGGGTGTCCAGCGCCGACGACGGCGACCTCGTGCGCGTGCATGTGCGCGACACGGGCGTGGGTATGGACCACGAGACGCGCGCGCGCATCTTCGATCCGTTCTTCACCACGAAGGAGGTGAAGGGCACCGGACTCGGACTGTCCGTGGCGTATGGCATCGTGACGCGTCATCACGGGTGCATCGAGGTGCACAGCTCGCCGGGCAACGGCACGCAGTTCACGCTCGAGTTCCCGGTGGGTTCAGTCCCGGTGGAACTGGGGCCGCTCGTGGACGGCCGCGCGCCGACCGCCCTGCGGATCCTGGTCGTGGACGACGAGGAGGCGGTGCTCTACGTGCTGGCCGAGATGCTGCGCGGCACCGGGCATCACGTCACGACGGCCCTAGGCGGCCCCGCGGCTATCGACGTGCTGCGCGAGCAGACGTTCGACGTGGTGTTCACCGACCTCGGCATGCCGGACGTGAACGGTTGGGACCTGGCATCGCTCGTCAAGGCGCGGCACTCGGAATGCGCCGTGGTGCTCGTCTCGGGCTGGGGATTCCAGCTCGAGGAGGATGCCGCGCACTCACGCGGCGTGGACTGCGTGATGGCGAAGCCGTTCTCGTTCACGGACGTCGAAAGCGCGCTGCGCGGCCTTTACGACTCGAACGGCCAGCGACGAGCGGCGTAGCGCCGCTGCGCGTCCCTAGCCGGGATTATTCATGAACCGTGAATCGAGAGGGCCGGCTGCCCATGAATATTCCCGGCTAGTCGCCCACGACCGCGAAGTGGACCAGGCGTGAGGCGTCTGCCGGCGGCAGTTCGTGCCCGAGCAACGCCAGCCGCACGTCGCCGCGCGGTGTGATGAGCACGAAGCCCGGCTGGCTCTGGTCGCGCTCGGAGTCCAGCAGCCCGTAGAGCGCGACGATCTCGCCGGTGGGATCCGCGAGCGGCATGTAGCCGGGATCGCGGCCGCGCAGGAGCTTGGCGATCGCCTGGGTCTTGTCGTAGATCACCGCGACCGTGCGCACGCCTATGCTGTCGAGCGCGCGGGCGACCGGCTCCACAGTCGCGAGCGAATCACGGCGCTCGACGAAATACAGCATCACCCATTCACCGCGCAGCCCGGAGAGCCGCTGCGGTTTGCCGTCGAGCCGGATGAGCTCGAAGTCCGGCGCTCGCTCTCCGACGGCGACCCGCGTGCTGACGCGGCCGCGCCCCGGTGTGGCGGGGTGGGCCTGCTTGCCGCTCGTGCTGGGGGGTGCGGGCGTAGCGCCAGGGCGTGGCTTGAACTCGCTCTGCGCGAACGCGATCTGGGTGATCAGCAGTGCGAGGAGCAGCGGCGGCAAGCTCTGTCGGGGCCGGACCATGCGAACACCTCCCTTCACGACCGCATCCGGGATGGATGCGGCACGGCTGGTCGCGCGCGGCCCGGCGAGCGGGCTCACGCGCGCCCTCTGAGCGCCGGCGTCCGCTCGACCTCGGCGCGCAGCGCGGCCAGCGTGGCGTCGGCCGTGTGCGGCGGGATCGAGCAGCCCGGCGCGAACAGGAAACGCCTGCCACCGGTTGCGTCGAGCGCCCGGTGGTAGGCGGCGATCGCGGCCTCGGGACCCTGCTGCAGCTCGGTCTCGTGACCGATGCCGCCCACGACCGCGCCCGGCAGTCTCACGAGGGCCTCGGCGAGCGTGGGGTTCCCGGGCGCGGTGGCGTCCCAGGAGAACGCGGCAACGGGATAGTCGGCGAACTCGAACAACAGCGCGTCGCCCTTGCACACGTGGAGCGTGTGATAGGGCGACGGACCGGCCGCGGCGAGCAAGCGCAGGTCGTAGGGGCGTGACCAGCGATTGAGCGTGGCGGCATCCACCATGGAGCGCGAACCCCAGTCCACGGTGGCGAGGTAGATCCCATCCGCGCCCGCGCGCATGACCGCCATGACGTAGCGTTCGAACGTGCTCGTCACCGCCTCGAGCGCGCGCGCCACGCGATCGGGTTCGCGCGGCAGGATCTCGCGCAGCGCCTCGGGCGGCTCGGTCAGCTCGGCGAGGATCGCGAGCGGCGTGAACACGGTCTCGAGGAGCGGCACCTCGGCGGGAAGTTCGCGGCGCAGCCGGCGCACCGCTTCGAGTTGCTCGCCCAACGCACCCTGGTCGTGCGGCTTCTCGTCGATGGCGTCCCAATCCTCGGGCCTTCGCACGGGCCACTCGGCCACGGTGGGCTTCTCGCCGGGCACGCCTGGATAGTCGTAGCGGACGCCCCACGGCTCGACGTGGTAGTGCTTGCGAGGGTTGAGCTTCACCCAGTCCCACGTGAAACGCCGCCAGCGCTCGAGCGTGTGGGAGACCAGGTCCTCTGCGGAGGACTCGCGGTGGTAAACATGCCCCCAGAACGAGACGGGCGGGCGATCCACGGGCTCGCCCCGCAACGCGGCCAGCACCCGATCGCGGCTGGTCATGGAACGGAGGCTAGACCCGCGAGGCGCATGTCACAACCAAGGAATACCCGGTGCGCATGAGACCCCGACGCGAGCTTGGGACGACCTTGTGGCTCTTGGTGTTGGCTCTCTGCTCGTGCGCTCGGGAGCGAGCGGTTCCCGCGCGTGAGGAACATCGGGTCGGCGCGAATGGCGCGGCCCGGATGGCCGCGGATCGCCCCGTACGCCTGGCGATGCCCATGGCCCCGCCCGTACGTGGCGAAGTCGTGGTGGAACGCGTGGCGCCCGTGCGCGCCTCACTGGACCTGCCGCCTCCGCCGGCGGAAGCGAGCGAGCCGCCGCCCTCGGAGGCCGCATCGTCCGAGCCTGCCGTGCTCAAGCCACCGATCGCGCGCGGCCTTCCTCGGCTTCCGAGCGGCGGCCGCGGCGGCCGCGTCACGCTCGACGTGCGCGTGGACGAGCACGGAGAGGTCACCGACGTGGAACTGGTCGAGAGCGACGCGGACTCGCTCACCGTCGTCGCGGCCAAGACCGCGGCGCGCGAGCTCCGTTACCACCCGGCGTTGCTCGGCGAGCGCTCGGTCGCGGTGTGGTGCCGACAGGGTTACGACGTCGCAAGGAAGCGGTAGCCCGCCGAACCTCGCGCGGTCACCGCTCGCGGATGAACGTCCCGGACTGGAGTTCCGCGATCGCCTGGCGCAGTTCCTCAGACGTGTTCATGACGATGGGGCCGTACCACGCCACCGGCTCCTCGATCGGC
>JAHFBW010000386.1 GCA_023249845.1 Candidatus Eiseniibacteriota bacterium | reverse complement strand
CTCAGTTGGTCGCGAAGCCCCGCATGTAGCTGTTCACGCGCGGGCCTTCGCGCTCACGCAGGCTCAGGCAGGTGTGCACGTTGTCGCTCACGCGCTCGAGCGTCTTCTCCACGCCGGGCATGGCGTGCTTGGGATCGCTGAAGAACGCTTGTGTCGCCGCGAGCCTCGCGGCCGAGCAACCGCTGCCCATCATCGGCATGAACCGCAGCGCCGGTGGCGGAACACGCGTGGAGATCTGGTCGTAGTGGGACATCATCCAGTCGAACATGTGCTTGCTCGTGGCTTCGTCGCGGCCACCCAGGCCCTGCATGATCACGAACATCTCGGTGGGGCGCACCTTGTCGGACAACATGTAGTCGAGCGCCCTGGCCTCGAGCGCCGGATTCTCGAACGCTCCGAGGGCGGAGAGGAAACGCCGGCGGATGGCCGGCACGTCGGTGGATTCCAGCCGGCGCTGGTAGTCGGCGAACATCGCCGCGTCCCCCTTCTTGGCCGCCAGCGACACGACCGCGTCGGCGATGCCGGGGTCGACGCTGGTCGAGTCCTTGAGATAGCGCGCCGCCGCGCCCTGCGCATACGCCATCACCTTGGCGTCCTGGCCGCGGTTCGCGAGCCAGCGCAGCAACTCGCCGCGCATCGTGGACACGGTCTCGTCCTCGCCCGGCTTCTTCTCGTAGCCGACGCGTTCGAGTGCGGGGGACAGCGTGCGCCGCACGTACACGGCGAACAGGCTGGCGAGGCTGTCGGGCACGAACGCGCCGCGCACGCCACCCAGGCCCTCGATGGCGCTCGACACCACCTGCGGCTCCGTGTCGCGGCCGAAGTAAGACAGTGACTTGAGGTAGGTGTCGCCGTGCACCTCGCCGGCGGTCATGAGCAGCGACAGGTTGCCGAGGAAGTTGACGCGCTCCTCGGGCGTGAGCTCGCCGCCGGCGTTCTCCGCCAGCGCGGCCATCCACGCGTCGGGCACGCTCCAGGCGTAGTAGCCGCGGCCCTCACCGTTGGGCATGACCCACGCCGGCTTGGCCGCGAGCTTCACCTGCATGCTCTCGTCCGCGAGCAGCACGCGCTGCGACCTGACCGTTTTGCCGTCCGACCACTTGAGTGTCACCGGTACGATCCACTTGACGGCCGGCTGCGCCACGCCGTACGGGGTGGCGCGCGACTGCGTGATCCGCACACCGCCCTCGGCCGGCACCACGCGCAGGTAGGGCACGCCGGGCTGGTCGAGGAACGTGGTCATGGCCGCCGACACGTTCGTGCCGCTCGCCTTGTCGAGCGCCTTCCACAGGTCGCTCGCCGTGGCGTTGCCCCACGAATGTTCCTTGAGATAGTTCTGCACGCCCTTGCGGAAGGTCTCGGGGCCCAGGTAGCGCTCGAACATCGACAGCACGGCGTTGCCCTTGCTGTAGACGAGCCCCACGTTGGTGAGCCCCGCCGTGGCACTCGTGGTGTTGTCGCGGATGGGCCGTGTGGAGGGCTGCGCGTCGCCTTCGCGAACATTCTGGATGCGCTGCAGGTCGCTGAGCCCGTCTTTGTATTGCGGAAACACCTCGTCCGTGACCTTGGCGGCCATCCAGTCGGCGAACGACTCGTTCAACCACAGGTCGTCCCACCATGCCATGGTCACCAGGTCGCCGAACCACATGTGCGCCATCTCGTGGCACGTCACGCTGGCGTTCGAGCGGCGCTGCGCCGCGCTGGCGCTGGCGCCGTCGAGCAGCAGGATGTCGTCGCGGAAGGTGATCAGCCCGGGGTTCTCCATGGCGCCGTAGGCGAACTCCGGCACCGCGATCAGGTCGAGCTTCTCGAACGGATACGGGATCCCGAACCAGCGTTCGAGCCCCGCGATCAACTTGGGCGTGATCTCCGCGGTGGTAGCGGCCAGGTGCTTCTCGCCCTGGCAGGTGATGACCCGCGTCGGCATCTTGGTCCCGGCCACCGTCGTGTACTCGAACGGACCCACTGCGATGGCCAGCAGGTAGCTCGGCAGCGGCGGCGTGCGCTTGAACGTGACGGTCTTCCAGCCGTCCTTCTCGTTCGTGCTCTCGGGTGGCGTGTTGGAGACCGCCTCTTGCGCCGACGGCACCTCGAGCACGATCTGGTAGGGGAACTTGAAGCACGGCTCGTCCCAGCACGGGAACGCCCCGCGCGCGTCATTCGATTCGAACTGCGTGAACAGGTAGCTCTTGTTCTCGCGCAGCGCGCGGTAGAGGCCCACGGCGCGCGTGCCGTACATGTTGGTGAATTCGATGTCGAGCGTGGCGGGACCGACCTTGAGCGCATGCGCCGCGGTGAGCGTCTGCAGTCCGTGGTCCCCGGTGGCGCGCGTCGTCGACACCGAGTCGCCGCCCTGCGACAGCGTGAGCCGCGTCAGCCGTTGGCCGTCGGCATGGAAGCGGATCGTGTCCGTGGTCTTGGAGATCTTCAAGTCCACGTGCACCGAGCCCGTGAAGCTGCGCTTGTCAGGGTCGAGCTTGAGCTTCACAAGCTGGAACGTCGGGTTCACGTCGCTGCCGAGGCGCACGTCGGGCGCCTCTTCGGCGCGGGTGACCACGGGCAGCGCCACGAGCAGGTACGCGACCGACGCGAGCAGAAGGCGAAGCAGCGAGGGGCGGAAGGGCGCGAGCGTGGAGCCTGTCTTGGAGCCGATCATGGAGCCTCCGGGCGGAAGGGCACGCGTGGGTCGGAACC
>JAHFBW010000097.1 GCA_023249845.1 Candidatus Eiseniibacteriota bacterium | reverse complement strand
GGGGACTATTCATGAGCTGCTGCTGCGAACACGCCCAGACCGCACCATCCGGCGTCGCGGAGCCCGGTCGCTCCTCGACGTGTCGTCCAGACACGACTGCGTCGCGACCGGGCTCTGCTCCTTGTCTGGCGCGCCCTGGACTTATTCTCGCGACGCAGCTCATGAATAGTCCCCGCTAGGGCAGTTGGACGAAGCGCTCCGTGAGCGTCTCGTGGCCGGCGCGGAGCTGGACGAAGTAGATCCCCGCGGCCGCGCGGGCGCCGCGCGTGTCCAGGCCATCCCAGGTGCGCTCGTGGGGACCGGCCGGCAGTAGGCCGTCGTGCAGCGTGCCGACGCGGCGGCCCATGACGTCCAGGAGCTCGACCCGCACCGGGCCGGCGGTCGCGAGCGTGAACCGCAGCGTTCGCGGGCCACCCCCCGGGTCGGGCCGTGGCGCCGCGAGCGACAGCGTCGGCCCCGCGTTCGGCACGCCGACACCGTTCAGCGGCTCGAGGAAGTAGTTCGTCAGGATCGTCACCACGTTCGGGCGAAGATCGGTGGAGGTCCAGCGGTAGGGTCGGCCCGAGAGGAACGCGAAGCGGCCGCCCTGCGGCCGGAGCCCCTTGCCGCCCACCGGCATGCGGATGACGCCGAGGCCGCGCTGCGGCGTGAATCCCGTCGTGGTCTTGTACAGGAGCTGCGTGTCGGCGAGCGAGCGCACGCTGTCGAACACCGCGACGCTGCTCTGCGTGCCCGCGCGCGTGAGGCTCGTGAAACCCGGCCGCGTGGCGATGCAATCCTGGACCGTCGTGCTGGCCTGGGTGATCGTCATGCCGAGATAGTCGAGCAGCGGGCCACCGAGGAAATGCTCGGCCAGGCGGGTCATGAGCAGCACGTTTCCGCCGGCCTCAAGGTAGTTGCGGATGGGCGTCTGGATCCACGAGTCCGCATCGCCGCTGAAACTGTTGCCCACCCAGATGACGTTCCGGTAGTGCCCGAGCACGTCGGGCGGCACCGGCCCGTGGCCCAGCGGCGGGGGGAGCGTCCCCGGATAGCCGCCCGCGGGCGCCGGGAAGTGGTCCCAGAGGTCCACCGCGTAGTTGCCCCAGAACGCGCGCGCATTGTAGGCGTTCGTGATCTCGCTGCCGTAGCTCGCCCAGTCCACTCCGTTCACCAGCAGCACGCCGCGGTCGAACGGCGGCTGCGTCACGTCCTGGTCGAGCTGGTGCAGGATCCAGTCGTCGGGATCGAAGCTCAATGACAGCGGCTGCGCATCCACGTTCAGGACGAACGTCTGGGACGCGAGCGAGTCGGGCACGACGAAGTCCCGGCTTCCCGCGACGGTCTGGATCCGTACGTCCACGGGCATCGTGAACAGATTCCCGACCTGCCGCTGCTCAAGCGTCATCGTCACGTCGTATCCGCCCGCCGCGGGCGCGGCGGTCCAGTCCACGTGGTAGACGGGGTAGCGCTCGGCGTAGACCCACTGATGGAAGAACTTGTCGAGATCGCGCCCCGAGATCGCCTCGCACTCGGCCTGGAAGTCCTCCGTGGTCGCCGTGCCGTACGCGAACGTCCCGCCGTAATGCTGCAGCGCGCTGAAGAACACGGCGTCTCCGAGCACCCTGCGCAACATGTGAAGCACCCACGAGCCCTTGTCGTAGGACAGATAGGAATCGAAGACGCGATTGGAGTTCTGGTCGTCGGGCACCCACACCGTGCCGGGACCGTAGAATTTGTTGAACGCGAGATCCTGGTGGTACGCGGCGAGGCCGCCCTGGCTTTCGGCCCACAACGCCTCGCCGTACGTCGCGAAGCCCTCGTTCAGCCAGATGTGATGGAAGTCCCGGCACGTCACCAGGTCACCCCACCACTGGTGCGCCAGCTCGTGCGCGACGATGTATTCGTTGAACGCGCCGATGCTCGTGCACGTCTGGTGCTCCATGCCGCCACCGAAGTTGAACTGCGCGTGGCCATACTTGTCGGCGAAGAACGGGTACGGGCCGTAGCGTGTCGCGAACGCCGCGATCATGTCCTTGACCTTCGCCTGCACGCCCGCCACGCTCGGGGCGGTCTCCGGGTAGTTGTAGAACTCGATCCGCATCGAGTCGCTGGGCGTGCGCTTGTACCAGTCGAGCGTCTGCGTGTACGGGTAACTCGCGATCGAGACGAGGTAGCTGGCGATCGGGTAGCTCTCGCCCCAGCGCGAGACGGCGGTGATGCCGTTGTCCGTGGCCTGCCGACGCGTGCCGTTCGAGGCCGTGATCATCCCGCTGGGCACGGTGTAGCGGATCGTCACCGAGTCGGCCTTGTCCTCGGGCAGGTCCTTGCAGGGCCACCACGTGCGCGCGCCGAACGGCTCGGACAGGCTCCAGATGAGCTGGCGGCCGTTCGTGACCGCGAAGCCGAACGACCCGGCGACCGGCGTGCCGTGGTAGGTGACGCGCACTTCGACCTGCTCACCCACGAAATAGGTGCGGTTCAGGTTCACCGTGAGCACGTCGCCGAGCCGGCTCCAGGTTGAGCTCACGCCACCCGCCTGCACCCCGTCCACGATCATGTTCGGGTAGAGGTCGAGGTCGAGCGTCGAGAACGGCCCCACGAGCACGGTGGCAAGCGTTCGCACGCTGCCCGAAACCGTGGACGTGGCGGGCGTGAACGTGAGGTCCAGATCGTACCAGTGTACGTCGTAGCGGGTCTGATTCGGCGTCGCCGCGGCCCGGCGAGCGGCGACCCGTTGGAACGCATCCGCCTTCCACGCGGCCAGGTACGGCGCGACCGCGCGCTCGTCACGCCACTCGGCGGGTCCCGAGGGCGTGGCGGGGAACAGCACGGGCGCCGCGGCGACCGGGGCCGCGAGGAGAACGAGCAGAAGCAGCGAGGCCGGAGCGGATCGCATGCGCGGAAATCGTAGCATGCGACGCACCCGGCGGGCCGCCCCGTTCACCGGCGGCCGGACTTGTCCGGGTAGCGAGGGGCCACCGGCTTCACGCGAGGTGAGCGCGCGATGTCGTCCAGCAGCTGCTTCACCGCGGCGTCCAGTTGTGCGTCGCCGCCCTCCGCGGTGGCACGCGGCAGGTTGTCCACGACGACGTCGGGATCCACGCCGTGGCCCTCGATCAGCCAGTCGCCCTCGGGGCCGTAGACGCCGGTCTCGGCGGCGGTCGCGATGCCGCGGTCCACGAGGAAGTTGTCCTGCGACAGCCAGATCTCGCCGCCCCACGTGCGCGCGCCGACGATCTTGCCGAGGCCGAGGCGGCGCAGGCCCTCGGCGAACGCCTCGCCGTCCGAGATCGTGTTCTCGTTGACGATCGCCACCAGCTTGCCCTGGAACGCGTAGGGCATGTTCGCGAACGGCTGCGCGGCGCGCGGCTGCCACCACATCCAGGCGCGGCGCAGGAGCTTCCCGAGGATCCATGCGTCGATGTTGCCGCCGCGGTTGTTGCGCAGGTCGATGACGAGGCCGTCGCGGTCGTAGATCGGGAAGTAGTCCCGGTGCCACTGCGCGATGTCGTTCGGGCCCATCGCGCGCAGGTGCACGTAACCGACGCGGCCGGCCGAGAGCGAGTCGACACGCAGCCGACGGGTGTACTCCCACTCCGTGTAGCGGAGATCGGTCTCGCGCGCGGGGGTCACCGGCGTCACGACGAGCTCGCGCGCGGTGCCACCCCGCTGCAGGCGCAGCAGCACCTGCCGGCCGGCCTGGCCGCGGAGCAGCGCACCGGGATCGGCGACCGACAGCGCCGGCACGCCGTTCACTGCGAGCACGACGTCCCCGTCGCGCACGTCGAGCTCCGGCTTCGCGAGCGGGCCGAGCCGTCCCGGCTCGTTCGGGTCGGTGCGGAACACGTGCTCAATCCGCCACCCAGCCGCGCGCTCGTCGCGGGCGAGCCGCGCCCCGAGGCTCGCGGGGTCGACCTGGTCCGGGCCGCGACGGTGATCGCCGCCATAGACGTACATGTGGAGCGCGGACAGCTCGCCGACCATCTGCTGGAAGACGTTCGCCAGCTCGCCCCGTGTGGTCACCCGCGCCGCGAGCGGGCGGAACTTCTCGCGCTGCGCGTTCCAATCCACGCCGTGCATGCCGCGGTCGTAGAAGTAGTCGCGCTCGAGTCGCCACGCCTCTTCGAACATCTGGCGCCACTCGATCTGCGGATCGAACGCGAACGTCCACCCGGTGAGCGGCAACTTGGACTTGTCCAGCTTCTCCGGCGCCTTGGCGCCCGCGTCGAATACGTACCAGCCGTCGCCCTTCTTCGCGAGCAGCTTCTTCCCGTCCTGTGACAGCTCGTAGGACTCCACGCCCGCGAGGACCGTGCCGACGCCGTCGTTCTTGCGCGCGATCTCGAGCTGCGCGAGATCCGGCTTGGCGTTGACGTCCGACTCACGCGCGAGCCAGTAGAGACGCTTGCCGTCAGTCGTGAGGTTCGAAAGGTTCCCGGCGTCCGCCGGGACTTCCACCAGACGTTCGGAGAGCCCCTCGAAGTTGACTTCCACGGGCGCGACGCCGGACGACTTCTGCTTCTCCTTGGCTTCGGACTTGTCCCCTGACTTCGTGGCCTGGTCGCTGGAGCCCGCGCCGCCGCCGGACTCGAGCTCGTCGAGCTTCGCCCACGGCGAGCGGTACTCGCGCTGGAGCGCGAGCCCGAACACCTGTGTCGGGCGGTCGAAGAAGGGATCCGGCTGCCGCGGCCCCCAGATGCTGCGGACGACACTGTCGAAGTGGCGGTCGGAGAGGAACCAGAGCCACTTCCCGTCCGCGCTCCACGCCGGGCTGTAGCTGTCCCAGCGCTCGCTCGTCACTGGCGTGCTCGAGCGCGAGCGCGTGTCGTAGATGTGCACTCGCGCGAGCAGGTTCGAGCCTGGGAGCGTGAACGCGAGCCAGCGTGAATCCGGCGACCACGCGAGATCACGCGGGTCGTCCCACACCTCGCTCTTCGCGAGGCGCGTCTGCGTGCCGCTCGTGACGTCCAGGAGCCAGAGCTGCTGGTCGCGGTCCGTGTGCGCGAGCCAGCGGCCATCGGGTGATGCCACACCGTCATAGCGGAAGATCTTCGCGTCTTTCGTGAGCTCGGTCGCGGGCCCCATGCCGTTCGCCGGCAGCCTCCACCACTCGACCTCGCCGCTCGCGTCCGACAGCGCCACGAGCTGCCTGCCGTCGAGGAAACGGGCCTGGCGCCAGCGGACACCGGGATCGCGGGTCGCCTGCACGAGCCGCCCATCCTCGACCGGCACGACGAACACCTGGCCACGCGCCGTGAGCGTGACGCGATCACCGTTCGGACTCAGATGCGCGGCGGTGACCCACTCCGACGGGTTCTGCAGCCAGCGCTCGCGTGACTGGTCGAGGTCCGACGCGAGACGCACGTCGATCGGCCGGTCCTCGTTCTTCGCGATGTCGTAGACCCGCAGGTCGGCGCCCAGCTGGTAGACGATGCGCCCGTTCTGGAGCGACGCGTCGTTCACGTCCCAGCCCTTGTGGAGCGTGTGCTGGCGCGCGTCGCTGCCGTCCGGCTTCACGGACCAGATGTTCATGTCGAGGCTGCGATCGCCGACAAAATAGACGCGGCCCTGCCACGGCATCGGATTCCGGCTCGCGGCGGAGTCGCCCGGCATCAGCCGCCGCGCCTCGTCGCGTCCACCGTCCCAACGCCACAGTTGCTGGATCGTGCCGCCCCGGTAACGACGCGTATTGCTGATGTTGGACTCCTGGCGCGTGAAGTAGAGCGTCGAGTCGTCGAACAGACCCTCGGCGGCCTGTGCGAGCGGGAGCGCGCGGCGCGCACCGGTCGACGCGTCGACCGCGAACAGCTGTCCCGCCGGGAGCCCGGAGCCGCGGCGCGAGGCGTAGAGCACCTCGCCCTGCGGGCTCCAGCCGACGACGTTCGCGCGCACGCCCTCCCACGTCAGCCGCTTCGGCACACCTCCCGCCGCGGACATGACGTAGACTTCGGTCGGGCCTTCGTAAGTCGCCGAGAACGCGATCCGGCCGCCGTCGGGGGAGAGCTCGGCGAACGTCTCCTCGCCGAGGTGCGACGTGAGCCGGCGAGCGATCCCACCCTCCAGGGGCACGCTCCACAGGTCGCCCTCGGCGGTGAACACGACCGTGTCGTCGTGGAGCGTGGGGAAGCGGTAGTAGCCGAGCGTGCCGGCCGGCGTGGCAGCGAGCGCCGAAGGAGCGAGCCAGAGAGAGAGCGCGCCGAGCACGCTCACCAGGCGAAGGGGACGCGACGGAAGACGCATGGGGAGGGCCTCCGGGGTCGGTGAAAACTCAAGCGAGCGCGCACTCTCGCACCGTGTCTCGCGCGCGGCAACGCCCACGCCACCACCGCGCCGGGCTCAACTCCGGGCGCGGAGCCGCCGATGCCTTGGGTGGTCCCGAGGGCCGGGATCGTCCCCCTGTCCGCTGCAAGCGAGGTGCCCATGCTGGGAAGCCCATCGATCCGTGAACTGGAATACACCGCGCTCATGGCGCGCCTGCGTGACATCGAGCGCCTGTCGACCTTTTGCTGGACGGCGGCCGCGCTCACGTCCGCCGTGCTGCTCGCCAGCGCCGTGTCCGGGCACAATCCCGGATTCCTGCTGCCGGCGGTGCTGTGCGCCGCGTGCGGCTACTACGTCACGCTGAACGCGCGCCGCGAGACGATGCTGCTCGAGGGCTATCTTCAAGAGTCGTTCGAGGCAGATCGCGGAAGCGCCTCGTGGTTCACGCGGCGAGCGCAGATCCAGTCACAGCCCGCGACGGATCACGGCCACGACGCGGTGCCGCTCGCGCTCGGACAGCTCGTGGCGCTGCTCGCCGTCGTGTTCGCGTGGCTGTATGCGAAGGACGCGGGGCACGGTGAACTCCTCGCGGGGTTGACGACCGCGGCGGGCGTGGCGTTCGGACTACACTCGGTGACCGAGCACCTGCGCTTCGGGCAGCTCACGAGCGCGGCGTACTGGAACCACGTCACGGGCGGCCCGCGCGAGGCGCGGCCCGCTCCGAAGCAGATGGCGTCGTAGTTTCAGCTCGACGCGCGAGGGGCCGGGCGATGTGCCCGGCCCTTTCTCGTTCGGCGCGTCAGGGTCTCCGCGCTACTTCCCGGCGCGGGCGCGGAATGCGTCGCGCTCCTTCCGCGCCAGCGCCAGCACGTCGGGCGGGATGCGGATGCCCGCGAGCGAGGAGGCGAACTCCTCTGCCACCTGGCGGAACTCCACGGCGTTCGCTCCCGTGACCGGGTTCACGTGCAGGCCGCGCTTCTGCATCTCGCCCACCGCGGTCGTGTCCTGGCGTGGCACGTCCACCTCGAGGCGCTTCTCCATGCGGTCGCACGCGGACTGCACCTTGGCGCGATCGGCCTCGGGCAGCTTTGCCCACGCCGCCTTGCTCATGACCAGGCCGCCGACCAGCGGCGCCATCCCCATGCCGACCATGTTCGGCGTCTGCCGGTACCACTGGAGCGTCAGGCCCAGGAGCGGCGTGGTGGGATAGGCGTCGATCATGCCCGTCTGAAGCCCGGTCATGATGTCGGTGGCCGCGAGCGGAACGGGATTGAAGCCGCGCGCCTTCCACACGCTCACCATCCTGTCGTCGCCGGCCCAGATGAACATCTTGGACTTGCGCAGGGCATCGACGTCCGCGATCGGCTGCTTGGTGAAGAAGTAGACCCAACCGCCGTGTCCCCACGACAACAGCACGAACCCCTTCGCGTCGAGCCGCTGGCGCAGCACGGGCTCGAGCTTGTCGAGCGTGGCGTAGAGCTCGGGATAGGACGTGAAGAACATGGGCACGTTGAAGACGTTGAACGACGGGTCGATGGAAGCGAGCCCCGCAGTGGTGATGGCCGCCGCCTGGAGCTGCCCGATGCGCATCTTCCGCACCACGTCCGGCTCGTCGCCCGCGACGCCGCCGGGATACACCCTGAGCGAGACGCGACCCTGCGTGGTGCTCGACCACTCCGCTCCCATGTCGCGGAGCGCCTTGTCCCACACCGAGCCCTCGGGAACGAGCGTGGCGAGCTTCACCACCGAGGCTTGCGCTCGAACCGGGTCGGGGGCTAGCGCGAACGCCGCGCTCAACAGCATGGCGGTGGCAAGGGTGAACGCGAGACGAGCGTGGTGGAACGGGCGGGTCATCGTTTCTCCTGGGTCTTGGGTGTCTCGGGAGCAGGGGAGTCGTCGAGGAAGAACTCGTCCTGGCGTTCCAGCAACGCGCGGGCCTTGCGCTGGAGCACGATCGTGGCGAGTCGTTGCGAGGGGTCGCGGTCCGGATCCATCCCGAGCGCGTGCTCGAGCAGTCGGCGGAACTCGGCGCGGTCCTGCTTCAAGATGGAGACGCTCTGTGCCAGCGTCACGTAGGGCGAGGCCCGGTGGTCGCCGGAGATCTCCACGGCACGCGCGAAATGCGCGCGCGCGCGATCGGCGGAGCCGCCCATCACCTCGGGCAGCGCGTCCAGTAGGATCGCGGCTTCGTGGAACGATCCGGCCTCGAAGCGTTCGTCCAGCACTAGCCCACGTTCCACGAGGGCGCGAATCGCCGGCAGGTCGGCGAGCATCTCGGGCTTGTCCTTGCCCAACGCGATCGCGGAGCCCCAGCTCGCCGCCGTCCAGTAGAGCGCGGGGAGGTCGCGCTTCAAGAGCCGGGATGCGGCCCGGTCGGGCAGGAACCGCAGCGAATCGCCGATGCCGCGGTGGCGCAACGCCAGCGCACGAAGTCCGTAGCCCTGCGCGCGCAGGTAGAGCCGGTAAGCACGCTCGTGAAGCGCCGTGGCGCGCGTGTAGTCCGTGTTCACGAGCAGGTCGCCCTCGGACTGCACGTAAGCGTACGCGTATTGCGTGTAGCCCTTGCACAGCGTGACCAGGAGTCCCTCGTGCTCGGGCAGCGCCGCGAGCAGGGACTCCATGGTCTTGAGCCCGAACGGCAGCGCGTCGCGAACCAGCTCGGGATCGTCGTCCGTGCCGAACACGTCGGGACCCCTCGTAAGCGAGTTCGCGACGCTCTTCAACGCGTAGCGTTTGATCGAGCATCCGGGCAGCGAGGCGAGTACCAGCAGCGAGACCAGGAGCAGGCGCGCTGCGGCCATCGGCGTTCGGCGTGGGCGTGCGTCGTCGTCGGGGCTTCTTGCCAAGTATTTCCTCCGGAGCCGCGGGCGGGGAGCGCGGACAGCGGCAGGACCCTGGGCGGCGAAGGGCACCACGCTAACGTGGCGAGGCCCGAGCTTCAAGCGTGTGCGCGGCGCCGCGCGGGACGCACGCGGACTGCGTTGCGTGCTCAGGTGCGCCGTCAGTGCGGGATGAGGCCGAGATACGCGTTCGCGAGTCGGTCGCCCCAGAGATAGATGAGCATCGCGGCCGGCGACAGGAACGTGCCGAACGGGAGCTCGGTGCGCATACCGCCCTTGCCACGCGTGATCATCCAGGCGCCGGCGATCGAGCCCGCGAGCGCCGCCAGCGTGATGGTGAGGAACGCGCCGGTCGGACCCACGAGCGCGCCGAACATGGCGGCCAGCTTGATGTCGCCTCCGCCCAGTCCTTCGCGCTTCAGAAACGTCTTCCAGGCCCACGCGAACACCCACAGGTAGCCCGAGCCGACGATCATGCCGAGGAGCGCGTGCCGGGCGCCGGGACCGAGGAGCGCCGCCGCGACCGCGAGCAGCGTGCCGGTGAATGTGAGCGAATCCGGCAATAGCTGGAAGTCGAAGTCGATGACAGTGAGCGTCACCAGGATCCAGCCCCAGAGCAGCACGGGTGCCAGTGCGAACACCAACCCCAGCTTGCCCACCGCGAGCACGGCCCACAGCGCGCAGGACAGCTCGATCAAGGGGTATCGCACCGCGATCGGGGTCGAGCACGAGCGGCACCTCCCGCGCGACAGCAACCAGCTCGCGAGAGGGACCAGTTCGAGTGGTCCCAGCGCGAGGCCGCACGCAGGGCATCGCGAGCGGCCCCGCGCCCACGACTGGCCGCGCGGCAGGCGCCAGGACAGAGCGGTCACCGCACTCCCGAATACCGCCCCAAGCACGAACATCACCGTGCCGATCACGACATCCATGTTCATCCCGGACTCATTCCTTCTCGTTTCACTTGAGCGCGCCGGCCGCCGCCCTCAAGATGCGAGCTTCTGCTCGCCATCCTTCCGCCGGAGTGCCTCCGTGATGCGCCTCGTCCTGTTCATGGCGGTGGTCGCCAACAGCCTCGACCTGTTCGCCACGTCCGTGGG
>JAHFBW010000385.1 GCA_023249845.1 Candidatus Eiseniibacteriota bacterium | reverse complement strand
GCGTCGCGCAGCACGTCACTGCTGTAGCGACGCCCGTTCACGGCCACGAGCTTCATGTCGGGCGCCACGCCCGCGGCGTCGGCCGGCGTGCCGGGCACCACGTCGATCACCATGCCGTCGGCTTCCTTGAGCTTGATGCCAAGGGAATAATCCTCCACCACTTCCTTCCTTGCCTTCTCACGCGCCGCCGCAAGCGGCCCCAGCGAGTCGGCCCACGCCATGCGCCAGCCGCCGGCCGTGATGCCGTTCGTGGGCGCATGCGGTGCGGTGGCATAGACGCGGTCATGGATGAAGCCCGCCCACTCGTACGGCCACACCGAGTTGAGCGTGGAGATGACCTCGGCGAGCGTGTAGGGCTTCACCTCGGCGCCGTTGTTCGGGCCGCCGTGGAACTTGTGGCAGAAGTCGTCGAGCGACTTGGTGCCCTTCGACAGCTTGCGGATGATCACGTCGGCATCGAGCCAGAGCAGGAGTCCTTCGTCGTAGAAGTCCGTGGTGCGGCGCCAGTGTTCCCACGCGGGGCGTGACTCGTAGAGGAGCTGCGCCTCGGTGCCGGTGTCCACCAACGGGCGCCAGGTGCGGCCGCGCTGGTTCTCGATCTCGGCCGCCGCTGTCGCCAGCGCGTCGCGCGCCTCCTCGGGCGAGCGGATCCCGGAGCGGGCCGCCAGCACGAAGCCGAGGTACTGCGTCAGCCCCTCGTAGACCCACAGCAGTTCGCCCTGCATGGGGGTGGAGTAGTCGCCGGTGGCGAGGCCGGCGGGTCGGCGGAACTTGCCGTTCCAGGAGTGCACGAACTCGTGCGACAGCAGGTTCGAGTGGTTCCTGCGGAGATGGTCCTCGAGCCACCAGCGCTCGCTGCCGCGGTCGTCGCTCGACTGGTGGTGTTCGAGCCCGAAGTGCGCGGTGTGGTCGGAGAGCGTGATGAGGAAGTCGTAGTGCTTGAAGTGCCGCGCGCCGAACAGTGCCGGCGCCTCGCGCGCCAGGTTCTTGAGCGCCTGGATCTGGTCGTCGGGGACTTTCAACCCTTCCTCCGAGTCACAGGCGAGGCGCACGCGGATCGGCACGCTGTCGGGAGGCGTCAGCTCGAGCGTGCGGAAGTGGCTGCCGGAGAGCACCGGCGAATCCACCAGCGTCGTGAACGAGCACGGCCGGAAGTGGATCGCGGCGCCGCTCGAGGCGTCCTCTTCCAGCGCCGAAGCGTGCTGCCAGTGGTCGGGCAGCGTCAGCGAGGCCTTGCACGTGAGCGCATCGGACTTGGCCCCCGCCGGGTAGAACGCCACCTCGTTCCACGACAGCAGCAGCAGGTTGGGCGTGCTGCACGCCGCCGAGGTGAAGCCGTCGGTGCCGTTGTCGAGCACGAAGTCGAACGCCACCGCCACGTCCCTGGCACCGGCGGGCACGTTCACGCGCACGGTGTTCATGTCCACGGCGTCGCGCGTCCAGGAAAGCGTCTGGCCGTTCGCCTGGATCACGAGCCCGGCGACGTCCACATTCGGCCCGGTCGGGCCATGCTCGCCCGGGATCCAGCGCGGGTACGACAGCGCCAGGCTGCCCGCGTGCGCGGGGAACGTCTGCGTCACGTGCAGCTGGCCGCGCGCGGTGTCACGCGCGTCCACGTTCACCGTGAAGTCCACGCCGAGCGCAGGTGAAGCGACAAGGATTGCGAGCGCGAACGAGCACAGGCCAGCGACCGAGCGAGCGGCGTTGCGGCGCGACATGTCAGGCCTCCGCGGGACTGTGAGGTTCAGTGCTTGGTGGGCGCCGGCGCCGGTGCAAGCCCCGGCAGCGGCACGAGGAAGGTCTCGGGCACCGGTCGCAGCGCGCGCGCGATCGGGTGCAGGTCCTGTTCGGGGTCGGCCCACGGCGAGCGGCGGTAGAACCAGTCCGTGCGCGCGTTGGGGTCTTTTGCAAACGTGGAGTCCGCGACGAGCCTGGCACTGAAGTCGGCAGCCAGCTTGGGGTCGTGAGCCATCATCGCGCGCGCCATGGGCTCTACCACGTAATCGCCGCCATATTCCTTCTTCTGGAACACGGTCTCGAAGAAGCCCCACGCCATGAACCCGTCCGGCGCCTGCGCCTCGAGCAGGTTCACGACCAGCGCGCCGCTGCGCTGGTCGCACGGCACCCACACGTCGCCGGTGCGGAACGTGCGCACCCGCCGTTCCAGCTGCACCGCGAGCACGCGCACATTGTGCCGGCCTTCGTACGCCTCGGGCGCCGAGGTGTGGTCGGTGACGCGGGTCATCTCCACGGTGTCGCTCCACGCGCGCGCGAGCCGGCGCATGCGGATGCCGTGCAGCGTCATCCGATCGAGCACGTCGGTCCACTCCTGAGGCACAAGATAACCGCCCGCGGGCACGCGCACGGACAGCGACGGCTGGGTTTCGCGGTAGAGCGTCACGGTCGTATCCCACGGCGCGCTCGAATAGCGGGGCACGCGCGCGCCCGTGATGTCGCTGTCCTCCCAGGTCGTCCGCACACCCTTCCAGGCGAACGGCACGCCGCGGTCCCCCACCGTGGTCGCGAGCACCAGCAGGCGCTTGGCCGGGTCGGCGGCGCGCGCACGCGCCACGCTCTCGGCCTCGGCATCGCGCACCGCCTGCGTGAGCGCCGCCGGGTGCATGTGCAACTCCTCGACGAGTGACATGAGCAGGTCGTAGGTGGCCTTCACGCGCGCACCGTAGGGCTTGAGCATGTGCGTCTCCACCAGC